>QHZX01000081.1:0-3622 GCA_003224835.1 Acidobacteriota bacterium
ATTCCATTGCTGCTGAATGGTGAAACTTTCGGCAGCATTCACGTCGGAGTCTCCACCGTTTTTCTCCGCAACGAACTTACCCCACGCCTGCAGCGAGCCTTGACACTTTCAGCCATTGCCGTGCTGTGCTCGCTGATGTTGGCCGCGCTGCTCTCTCATATTGCGCTTGGACCTTTGGAGCACATCAACCGTAGCCTGGACAGCATGGCGGAAGCAGAAGGCAGCGGCCTTAGAGAACAAGATGGCGGACGTGACGAGTACGGTCAGGTAAGCATGAAAATTGCCACCCTGGGCCGCCAGATGCGTGACACTCGTGAGATCTTTTCCGCTCTCAAAAGTAACGTGGATCAGATCATGTCAAGCCTGCAAGATGGCCTGATGCTGTTCACCCGCGATTCGCGTGTGGTGCTGGTGAGTGCCGCGATAGAAGGTTTTCTGGGCCGCTCGCGTCGCGAGCTTCTCGGGCGCACGGCGAATGAAATCTTCTCATCTGAGTCTTCGCTGGGATCTTTAATGCTGGATGCGTTCCGCCTGCGCCACAACGTCGCGCAGCGCGAGATTGAGGCTTCGAACGGCCGTCGCGTTCAGGTTTCTCTGGATTTCATTCAGGAAAAAGGTACGCAGATTGGGGCGTTATTGACTATGCGCGACGCCGAATCCGTACGTCGTATTGAGGACGAAATAGAACTCTCGCGACGGATATCAGCCAGTGGCCGCGTAACGCGCGGCGTTGCTCATGAAGTGAAAAACCCTATTAACGCTATCGTTTTGCACTTGCAACTTCTACGCAACAAATTGCAGGACATCGATCCCGCGACCAGTCGTCACGTGGACATCATCGATAGCGAGATTCACCGCCTCGACCGAGTAGTTCAGATTTTGGTCGATTTCACCCGTCCGCGCGATCTTCACCTGGAGGAAACCGACCTGAAGTCAGTGCTCGAAGAAGTAGTGTTGCTCGCCGCGCCGGATGCCGAACAGCACGGGGTCACGCTGGTCCGCGAACTCCCTCCCGATTCGATTCCGGTCAAGGTCGACGCCGACTTTATCAAGCAAGCGATTTTGAATGTAGTTTTGAATGGCGTTCAGTCGATGCCTAATGGCGGTAACTTGACCATAGCGGCACGCCGCAACGAGGACGCGGTGATCACCGAGATTAGCGATCAAGGCACCGGCATTCCCACTTCCGTTCAAGACAAGGTCTTTGAGTTGTATTTCACCACTAAGAAATCTGGGAGTGGAATCGGACTCGCACAGACTTATCAGATTATGATGTGGCACTATGGATCGGTCGAGTTTGACTCAGAGGAAGGGAAGGGAACTACATTCCGCTTGCGCTTGCCATTAGCCGAAGTGCGCTCAACGTCACTGGAGGAAGCGACGGCCCAGAGCTAAATCCGTTTTAGATAACTATGAAATTGCGCGCCCTCCCGTCGATATTTACCGCGCTGCTCTTATGCAGTGCCTTTGCTGTGCCATTACACGCGCGGCAAGGCCAGACTCCGCCCCCGGAGCAGGCTCCGCCTCAAACCCAGACTGCGCCTCAGGACCATGCTCCGAATCAAGAGCAGCCCGCGACGAACTCACCCACAAAAGCCGCTCATGAAAATCCACCGCAAAACCCGCCGCCTGGCAATCAGGAGGCCGAGCACAAGGCGAGCCCTGGGCCGAAACCGCCGATTCTAAAGCATAGGGCTCACAAGGCTGTTGCGAAGACTGGCACTCATAAGGCTCATAAGAAGACACTGCATGACTCGGCAGGCGAGCCCAATAAAGTTGTGGTTCGAAACGGCGGCGCGAAGGAAGGTTCGGCCCAACTTACACCCGCCACCAGTCCGGCCCAGGCGCGGCACCAGCGGGCGAGCACCGCCACGTTGTTGGCTGTGACTGACGCTAACCTCAAGCGGGTTGCGGGCCGTCAGCTTACACGGGCTCAACAGAGCATGCTTGAAGAGATTCAAACCTACATGCGCCAAGCGAAAGCAGCAGCGGCTTCCGCCGATACCAACCGTGCTCAAACCTTGGCTTATAAGGCGCGTCTGCTTTCCGACGAGCTGGCGCGAAAATAGATTTTATTTTCCTGCAGAGCGCGCCGTATTTACCTTTGTGAGCAAATCCTTCACGGGTTGCTGGATCGGGCCCGGAATTCCAACGGCATCACTCAGTATTGCTCTTGCTTCCGTGAGTTTGTTGACCTTGGCGTAATCCCATCCCAGGTAGTAGGCGGCGACCGCGTATTGCTGCTCATCGTTTCCTTTGAGCAGCGTGGTCGCCGATTTCAATTCGCTGATGGAAGGCAACGTCTTCTGCTCCTTGGCGTACGCTCGTCCCATCACTGAATGTCCCACGCCCGCAGAAATTTTTTGCGATTTCTCCGCCGCCGCATCGTCTGCTTTTGCCGCCACAATCGCCTTCTGTGCATAGGTAACCGCCTTGGCTAACGAGCCAGGCTCGGAACTTTCGACGTACGTGTTCGCGAGCATGAGCAGCGCCGGCAGATTACCGGGATTAGCCTTCAGCGCCTTTTCTGCATAGTCAATCAGCCGGTGATTGTCCTTGAGCTCGGACAGGCTGAGCATGGCATACGAGGTAACCTGCTCATCCATTTTCGATTTCGGAAACGTAGTTGTGAATTTTTCGATGTAATCCATCCGCGTCTTCGAGTCGGGCTCAGCGGCGATCGCATTGAATGCCGTACCTTCAAAAAACGAATATGAATTGTTATTCGCATCTTTCTGCGAAGCAATCATCGAGGCAAACTGCTCGTCACTGGTATCAGCCGGCCTTGGCTGTTTCTCAATAGAATCGTAAGCCTCGCCACCCTGGATGGAATACTTGAATGTCCTCGCGTTATCTTTGAGCTGCTGCGCAATGGTGACTTCTGAAGTCAGGATGTCGAGATTGCGCGGAGATCCAGTGACTGCCTTCTCTCCGTATTCGAGCGCCTTCTGCAGGTCTCCCGAGGTCTGGTAAGCCTGCGAGAGTTGCCAGTTAGCGTAAGCAGTTGCCGCTTGGTTGCTCGCGTATTTCTGCAAAAAATCCTGATACATCGGGACTTTTTTTTGCGCATCTTGCTCATTCGCAATTGCATTCAAATCGTTGTCCTCGGGTGTCCCCGCCGGAATCACGATTGTTTCAACCTGCGAGTGGACCAGAACAGCGAGCAAAATCACTGTCACTATGGTGGAGACTGTCAGAATCCAACCACGCTTGTATGTCATGGGGCGACCTCCTGACCTGCGTGCCGAATCCTAGCTCTGAAAGTCTAAGTGCGCAAGCCTCTGATCGCAAGAGAGGCCCACCCATAGTTCGACCGGCTAACAGCTGAATGAGGCCAGACAAACGAGTACCTAAAGTTCGGAGGACTCTAAAAAACTTTTGCAGCGTACGTTTTTGGTAATTTCTTTGAGAGTTCTTCAATTGCGGGGAAAGACTGTGCAACCGTGAGTGTCTTCGCAGGCGGCAATGTACCTGTATTCAAAGCCTGGGTAAGCATCTCAATAGCTTTTCCGGTGTTGGCCGGAACGACGATCGTAGCGTGCAGTAGCCCCTGTTGTACCCACGACTGGCCCGTCTTGCGGACGCCATCAATCCCAAGAAATGGTACCTTCAACCAGCGCGC
>QHZX01000081.1:3660-10732 GCA_003224835.1 Acidobacteriota bacterium
CAGGAAGTGAGCGCCTTGTATGAGCCGGCCTCAGTCCAGTTAGCTTTCATCAGCTTCACCTGTACGTCTTCGGGTTTTGTTTCATACATTCCCGAGGTGCGCTGTCTCGCGGCGAGGCTCTCTGCCGGTCCCTGAATCAGCAGCACTGCCCCGGTCTTGTTTGGAAGTAAAGCTGAGATTTGGTTTCCCTGAATTCGACCGATCTGTTCATGATCAGAGCTGATAGAGAAAATGGGTACCTTATAGGTGCTGCGCAGCTCATTGATATATTCCACTTCGCGATTTAGAACTACCCAGCCAATGCCCGCAGCTGCGGCTGCTCTGGCTACTTGCGGCATGGCAGTGCCGCCTACTGGTTCAAAGATGATCCCGTCCGGATGGGCTTCGGTATTTGACTGAATAATTTTGAGAAGCTGCTGGCTCTGCAGGATCGCGTCGTTTTCAGCGTCGAGAATCTGTATGTCAACACCGAGGCGTTGCGCGGTTTGTTCCGCGTCGGTCGCCTGCTCCATTTGATAATCGTTGTCGCGATTGGTCAACGACACGATGAGTTTCAGTTTCTTCACGGGCCCTCCTCGTGTTCCAAAACATACACAGCGAAACTTACAAAGAATCGCGTACCAAGGAATCTTCATTGAATCCTAACTTGAAATCCGGGAAGTCCTAGGTAACCACGGTAACCGGCACAATCCGGTGAGTTTTCTTCAAGTTCACAAGCTGCTCAAAATGATAAAATTCGCGGGCTGAGGGGGTGTTGATGACGCGACGATATCTGGCATCGATTGTTTTTGTTTCCATTTCATTTTTCGCCCAAGCCCAACAAAAACTCTCAACCCATTGGGAAGAACTGGCCGCCGCTGATTTCGTCAGGGCAATTGAGCGTTCCCAGGCCACGTGTGTGCTTCCATTTGGAATTCTCGAGAAGCATGGTCCTCATCTTCCGCTGGGAACTGACCTTCTGGATGTGCGTTATGCCGCGCTTCATGCGGCAGAGCAGGAGTACACCGTTGTTTTTCCTGAATACTATTTCGGGCAGATATTCGAAGCCCGCCATGAACCGGGTACGGTCGCATACAGCGCACACTTACAACTGGAACTCTTGCAGGAGACTACCGATGAGATGGCACGCAACGGCTGCAAGAAGATCATCATTGTCAACGGTCATGGTGGCAACGAGCACCTGCTCCCGTTTTTCGCGCAGAGCGAGTTAGACAAACGGCACGATTACGTTGTTTATATTTTTGATGAACGAACGCCTTCGACAGGCGGCCCGGCTAAACGGGATACTCTCGACATGCACGCTGGCGAAAGCGAGACTTCTAAAATGATGATCTCGCGGCCAGATCTGGTGCACATTGACCGAGCTCCCAGTGAATCTGGCGGCGACCAGCACCATGTCGACCTGCCGGACGGCGTCTATACCGGGATCTGGTGGTACGCTCGATTCCCCGATCATTATTCCGGCAACGGCTCGCTGGCCACCCGGGAGCTTGGCAGATTCCAGATGGATTGGTGGATAGATTCGGTCGCGAAGGTCATTCGGGCTGTGAAGGCCGATCAGAGTAGCTTGCGCCTGCAAAACGAGTTCTTCGATAAAGCGCAACATCCGCTCGATACGAAGCAATAGCGAGGTCGGAAGAACACATACGGTCTGAGCCGGAAGTACACGTCCGCATGTGCAGTCGCTTCCTTCCCAATAACTTGGGTAATGTCGGACAACCCTTCTCAACGTAGTACCCTGATTCCGGCGCAGTTGTGTGCTCGCTACCAGAATTGCGGTCTGGCGGGCTGCACAAACCCAAAATATGCCCCGCATTCCGATTTTCAAGCTTGGCCCGTCGGCAGGGTCATACCCTCTGAGATTGATTAGCTATACCCCTGCTCTTTCTCTCGACGGCCTGCAGCTCGGCATCGACAACGTCCGGCACGACGTCTGGCTAAGCCCGGAGTTCACAAAAGTTGCCGGCGTTCAGATCGCGAAATTAATTGCCAAGTACGGGAACATTGAGAGTCTCACGGTTGCTGAACCGGCATCATCCAAGAGCATGTTTGCCAAGTTCGTCCCTGGGGCTGCTAAAAAGGTCCCAGATTTAAAGCCCCTCCTGCTGGAATTGCATAAGTCGGCTCTCAATCGCGCAAAAGCGGAAGGGAATCCGGTAATCGATCTTCTGGGACGGGCGTCAATCATAAAGTTCCTCCGTGGAGAACTTAGCGCGCAGTACACAAAGGCTCTGGAACGCTGCCGCGGAACTCTCAGAGGCTATGAGGGTGTGCGCCAGCAGAAAGCGCTCGAATACCGCGAGACTGTCGCAGCGTTTCAAATTGCGAAGAAACGCATTCTCCGGCAGGCTGGACAGGAATTATTTCGGATATTGAGGGAAATTGAACGAGAAAATCTGGCCACGATGCGCCGTTCTCTCTTTGGAGAACAACGTGACGCAGATTACCAACTCTTCCTTCATCAGTTCATTTTTCTGGAAGAAAGCCGGGATTCGTATTTGGCCGCCGACCATTATGTTTTGATCGGCGGATTTGAGAACGACCCCGACTCTTTTGGAAACATTCGCGCTCTGGCTTTTGAATTCTTACGATCTGTTGTCTCGGAAAATGAGAGCAGTGATGACGCGCAAATAGATGGTTGGTTGAACGCGCCTGAGAATGCCCACGAACTGGTAGGCACCGGCGAGCCTTCGGAGCGCGACCACAAAGCCAGGCTGCAGCCCTGGATCGAACTTCTGGAACGCGAGAAGCTTCTGGATTTGGCAATCGCGGCTTACGAAGTCGTATCCCTGCTTCCCGAGTTCACTCCGCTTCTTGATCCGCAGCAGCTCAAGTATGCCCTGGTTTTCCGCAAAGAACGTGATCGCGTGGAAAAATTAATCGAGGAGCACGGGAAATTGTCCGTGCGCAGTCTCGACTCGGCCGTTAACCGTGTTGCTCAGTGTAGCGGCGTGCCGCGCGCGAAAATCGCGGCCCGTTTTTTGAGAGATTTCATGCTGTACCATCGCGATCTTCGCCGGCTCGAAGTGCTCAACCGAGCTCTCGAAAAAGTGAATCTGATCGCCAACGAGAAATTGCGTGATCTTTCCAGTCTGAACGGTACTCTTTACGAATTCTTGCTCGCCGAAGAGACAAAAAACTCCGGAGAGAAGCCCGTAGTCCGGCATGCGATTTTGAAAGCCGATGTCCGTGACTCCTCCCGGCTGACCCGTCTACTACTTCAGCGCGAGATGAACCCCGCGTCTTATTTCAGCCTGAATTTCTATGATCCGGTCAATAAGTTATTGCCGAAATACGGAGCGCAGAAGGTTTTTGTGGAAGGCGATGCCGTGATTCTGGCCATTCTTGAGCACGAGGGCGATCCCTCGCTCTCGGTTTCCCGCGCATGCGTGCTGGCGCGGGAAATGGTGGAAATTGTCGGTGGATACAACCATCTACTCCAGCGCGCCGGGTTGCCGCCCCTCGAGTTGGGCCTTGGCATTTCTTTTCAGGATGCCTCGCCCATGTACCTGCTGGATGGCGATCATCGCATCATGATCTCCGACGCGCTCAATGAAAGCGACCGTCTCTCATCTTGCGATAAACGCCTACGCAAGGCGATGCAAGGTATGTCTGTTCCGTTTAACGTCTATGAATTCCGCGCCAATGAGAGCGCAGACGCTGAGATGATGAAATACAACGTAGGCGGAATTCGCATCAGCGAAGCTGCCTTCAATCGCTTGCGGGGAGAAGTTTCGCTCGAGGAATGCAAGTTGGAGTTCCCGCGTCTTTGGGGGAGCGAGAACATTCGTTACTGGAGCGCGCTTGTTCCGGTCGGTGCCGATACATTTCGGCGGTTGCTCATCCGAGTTACCCAAACGCCGATTGTAGACCCGGGTGAATTCAAGCTCGTGCGCTGGACCGATAGCTCAATATACGAAGTGTGCACCAACCCCTCAGTTTACTCCGCCCTGGAAAAAACTATAGGCCAAGCAAAATCGTAGCAGGGGCACGGGCTGTCCTGTTCTGGCCAAACCAGAGTTCCTGATCAGTAACTCCAGTTAATCAACCATTAACCCGGCTTTCATCACGTTGTAAGTATCATGGGCAAGACTGAAAGGGGATGAATTCAGCTATAAGACACCGTGTCCACGAAGTGAGACCTGCAATGGGCCGAAAACTCACGATCGTATTTTTCGATGCTGGCGGAGGTCATCGTAGCGCGGCGGAAGCTCTCAAGAGCAATCTTCCCATTAGAGGCGCAGGCTACAATCCCGCTTCAATCCTTGATCGCGGATCGAGCAAATCGCGCAGCGCATCACCAATAAAATTAAACGAGAGCACCGCCAGCATCACTGCGAGAGCAGGGAAGATCACTAGGTGGGGCGCGTCGAAGAGATGGCCGCGGCCATCATTTAACATGCTCCCCCACGATGCCGTCGGCGGTGGAACGCCCAAGCCCAGAAAGCTCATCGTTGCTTCGGCTAAAATTGCGCCCGCCATTCCGATCGCTGCCTGCACGATTACCGGCTGAATGATATTTGGCAGAATGTGCCGTGCCAGAATTCGCAAGTCGGTCGCCCCCAGCGCCCGCGCCGCTTCCACGTATTCTTTCTCACGAGCTGCCAGCACCTGAGCCCGGACCAGGCGCGCGTATCCTACCCATCCGCCAAGTGAAAGCGCAAACACCAGATTAAAAATCCCAGGGCCACGAAAGGCTACGAAAGCAATTGCGATCAATATCCCAGGAAAAGACAGGAAGGCATTCATCAGAAGGACGTTCACGAATCGGTCTATGCTTCCGCCGTAATATCCTGCAATTGAGCCAATGATCAGCCCAATGCCCAGCGACGCTGCCACTACACAACTGCCTACCATCATGGAAATCCTGGCGCCGTAGATTATCCGGGAAAAGATGTCCCGCCCCAGTTCGTCCGATCCGCAGATTTGCCGCAGAGAAGGCGGCGCTAGCCGGCTGGCAAGACTGATCTGGGCGGGATCTTGCGGCGCGATTAAGGGTGCGAAAATGGCGAACACAATTAAGCAGATTACAAAGATGCAGCCGATCGCAGCTAGGGGGTTACGCCTTGCCAATTGGGGCAGTGAGATAGCAGTCGCAGCCATTGCTATTGATAGCAGAGGTCAGTCTAGCAAACTGCCGTGATCTTCCCCGTGGCGCCGCGATTCGGTACGAAGTCCTTGGTTTATTTCGGCTATTGCGCCTGAAACTCCTGGTTCCTACGGCGACGTTAGAAGTATTTTCCCCAGATCGTTGGGTCGGATAACCCGTTACCTCTGAGCACAAGGACAACACTTTTGGGTCATTGACCTTCGGAGTCTTCGCCGATAGGTTCAGAGTAGCTGGTTCCGGCTGTGGCAGGCGAATGGGGCTGCCGGGGGTGGCCTTCGTACCTCTGGCCTGCTCTGAGCGTGGAGCGTGCCCCTATTCGTGTGGGGCACGCTTCGCTCGGCTAAAGTCTTGT
This sequence comes from Acidobacteriota bacterium, assembly GCA_003224835.1. Taxonomy (GTDB): domain Bacteria; phylum Acidobacteriota; class Terriglobia; order Terriglobales; family Acidobacteriaceae; genus Gp1-AA145. Next base: position 9,123 of record QHZX01000081.1, read on the forward strand.
TACTTTGGTGCCCGTTGTAATCGTTACCCGCCAACAACTCTCGCTAGAATTGCATTAGACACTCATCGCGTAACGAGGTCGCTGCGTTGAGTCAGGAGAGTGTCAATGTCATGTCCCGATTGCTCCTCATAGCGATTGCTCTAGTTCTGCTATGCGCTCCAGCATGGATGACGTCTAGCGCCCAGGAAGATGACATTCCTTTGGGTGACCTGGCCCGCCAATTCAGGCATTCCAAACCTCCAGATCCCTCAGACATCATTGACAACGACAATTTCACGCTGATGATGGACAAAGCCGAAAGCGAACGGCTGGATGGTCAGCCAGTTTTTGCCATCAGTCCTTCCGGAAGAACTTTTACCGCAGTTTCGCCCGACGGAACCTGCAGCCTTTCGTTCGTCGCGCCCTTGGGTAATCGGACACCGGCTGCATACATCGCCAGCGACCTGCCTCAAGATGAACTGTTGAAGCTCGAAGGCCCTGCGTCGATCGAAGGCGGCTCACTTCAGATTTCCGTTCACAACCGAACGCAATGGGAAGTGAAGGAGATCGTGGTTGGCGTTACAGTTCTGCAGAATCAATCCAGCCCCGAGTATCGTCCGGCAATTATGGGTCCGCTGCCCGTCAACTCTGAAAAGCCGCCGGACCTGACGGTGCTCTACCACGTCAAGGGAAATAGCGCCCCCGACACAACTACTATATTTCGCGCACCGCTGGGCGGTAGCTTCAGTGAATCAAAAGATTGGCATTGGGCAATCGTGGGCGCGCGTGGAATACCACCGGCAGCTCCGGCATCAACTATTCCTGAGTCTCTTACAACGCCGCTGTCCTCCTCCCCGCCTTCCGTTCCGCTGATTGGCACCGAACCGGATCCGGCTAAGAACTCGACGACGATTCCGCAAACGTCGCCGGCAGGCGGAACAGTAAATCCTCAGCAGTAAGTCTCACTCCATTGGGTTATTCGAGGCTTCTGGTCGGCAGTTCGCCGGAGCAGATCGAGTTGGACGGTAAGATAAGTTTGATCCACGATCTACGGGAAATAATTAAAAGGATCGCAGATTTGGAAAGTTAAACCTTTACTTGAGCACCTGCGGAACCGCTTCCGCTCTTCCGCTTTTAATACTTCGCAACGCCGCATCCAGGACTTCTTGATTTTGCCAACCCTCTTCGCCAGGAACTGGGAATTGCGCTTTGCCTTCAATCCAATCGGCAAACGCATCCACCTGCAGCGCATAGGCCAGACGATTAGAGACCGCGTCCCGCTGCACTACAGCTTTTTCGCGCCGCAACTCGATTTGAATCGGATGCTCCACGTTAAGTGCGTCGTCCGCCAGTAGCACGCCCGCATCGCCCACGAACTCGAGTGGAGTGCGATACTCGGCGCGATAGGACACGAGCACTGTCCCCAGAGTGCCGCGCGAAAACTCGAGTGCCAGCGCCGCCACCGATTCCACATCGCCCGAACGTTTGTCGAAGCTTGCTGTTGCGCTTACCCGAGTGATTTCATCCTGTAACACAAAGCGCAATGTATCGATGCAGTGCACTCCGATATCGAACACTGGGCCTGCGCCTGCGACGCTTGCGTCATATAACCACTTTCGTGGATGCGATGG
>QHZX01000081.1:10767-18988 GCA_003224835.1 Acidobacteriota bacterium
CTCTCATCGAACCGGAACACATGCGCAACTCCGAAGCGGACGTTCCGCCGCCGAGCGGCTTCGACCATCTCGCGAGCTTCAGCCGCATTCATCGCCAGCGGCTTCTCGCACAGAACGTGCTTACCCGCCTCAATTACTGTGAGCACATCTTTCAGGTGAAGTGAATTCGGCGTTGTCACGAGCACCGCATCCACTTCGGCTGAACGGGACAACTCAGCCGCAGAATCGAAGGCCAGTGGAATCTTGAATTCGCGAGCAGATTCCCTCGCCTGGGCCATATCACGGCGCGAGAGCGCAGTTACCGTGCAGTTTTTCGAGAGCGCGAAACCTGGCATCAGACGCTTGACAGCATGCAGCCCGAAGCCAACGATGCCGAAGCGCACCATTCTCTTTACCTTGTTATTGAAAAGGAGCGGGGAACAACGTTCAACTGCAGTGAATTACCGGTTGTTGCCAGACTGCCGTTTTTGTTGATCGTGAATTCAGTGATAGTGTTCGATCGAACATTGATAACGAAAATAAATTTCCCCTTGGGATCGACCGTTATGAATTCAGGATCGGTTCCTGTGCCTGCGACAGAAGCGGTAATTGGGGTGAGCACGCCAGTCGCACTATCAATTTGAAATTGAGAAAGGTTCGTCGACCCCGAATTGGCTACGTAAAGAAACGCGCCGCTAGTGTTCGTGGCCGCAGCAACTGGGGTTGTTCCCGCTGCAAATAAGCCGGGGCCAGCGGTCAAGCTGCCGTCTGACTGAATGTTCAGCACGGTAACGGTATTCAGCGATGGGTTCGGCACGTACAACAATTTCCCGCCCGGGTCGATTCCCAGCTGTCCGACTCCGCCGTTCACAATCAGTGGCGCTCCGACTTGGGTAAGCGTGCCAGAACTTACACTGAAAACATAAATCGCGGAAAAAGTCTCAACCGGCACATATAGCAAACCGCCCGACGCTGAGAGCGTTAGGCCGGTGGGGCTCGCGCCTAATAATGAGCTGGAAACAAACGTCAGTCCTCCCGATGAGCCGATTGAATAAACCCAAATATCGTTCGTGACTTGGTTTCCGACAAACAGGAACTTTCCAGAACCGTCCATGGTCATGACGCCGGGCGAGAGTCCCACGCCGCCAGATGACGTGATCAGCGCAGTACGAGGCAGTACCTCGGTGAGCGCACCTGTTGTGGGGTTGATCTTGAAAGTCGAGATTGTATTGGTGTTCTGGTTGGCGGCATATAGAAAATGATTAGACGGATGTACCAGCACACTAGAAGGGGAAGCAGCGGTGTTTGGCGCGATGGCGGTAACGAAGGGCGAACCGAACACGAGTGTCCCTGCGCCCGTTTGGCTGTCCATGCGGAAAGCATAGATCCCCTGGCCAGTAGCAACATACCCAAACCGGACGGAAGGTGATGAACAACCAACCAGGACACCAATAATCAAAATTACAAACAGCACCGGGGCGCGTGCGCCCATGGGCGGAAGAAAGGGATACGGGAGCGATTCCTCGCCCACCTGAGCCGCAGTAATGTTCAAGTGTTTCTTCAATGTTTGTCTGAACCTAATGTTTTCCAAAGCTGACAACTAGCCCAGTCGAGAGTCGAAGGCCATTCCGATTTGCTCCAAAAGCCGATGCGGCCACATAATCCGCTTGAACGGCGCGAATGGAAATTCTATTGCCGAGCGGCACATCTATTTCGCCGCCCAATGCGACCGAGCGCTGTCGGTCGGATGGTTCCGTGAACGTGCTCCCCGCCTGACGTACGCGCGTCTGGGCTCGTCCATAAAGCCAGTGCGCGACAAATTGGAAATGGTTGAACTCCCACTTGTATTGCGGCCCAATAAAATAATTGTATTGTTCGATCGCCACCGCATAATTGCCGCTCGCGTCAGCCGTGATTCCAAGGCCTTTGTAAATATGTGGCAGAGTCACAGCTACGTCGAAGCCGTTCATCTGCGTCCAGTTTTCCAGTCCCAGCTGATTAGTTGAGAGGCTCAAGTGGGAATAGCCGCCGAAAACTTCAATTGCGGGTACCAGCGACTTCTGTGCACTTGCGGCGGAACAGAAGGCGAGAACTACCAGAGCCCAGATTGGAAGCTTCTTCCAAACCCAAAACCTATTGAAGACCGCACTCTTTTGGATATAGAAAATCCGGCGGGTTGCCATCACCTTGCTTCGAGTCTCCTCAAGTTTGGAACAAGTAATATAGCAGTTCAGCTGTGGGTGTCGTCGCTTTAGGTAAATGTGGGAACTTTCAGGATAGATGCAGGGTTCGATTCCGGAGATGCCGGTTCAGATCTGATACTGCTCCACATTACGAGGGCTACATTTCGCGAAGCGCAGCTTCAGCAGACCTATCTCGCAGCCAGCTCCGCAGCGCCCACACCCGCCCGAATGACGGACTCAAAAATCTTTATCCCATCGGTGCATCCTAGCGCGGGTTCACTCGCGCGCTCCGGATGCGGCATCATTCCCACCACATTCCCGCCGGGGCTGCAAATTCCTGCAATGTCGTCCAGCGATCCATTTGGGTTAGCCTCTGCCACAACTTCGCCCGACGGAGTGCAATACCGAAATACAATGCGATTGTCGCGTTGAAGCTGGGCCAGGGTGGCCTCATCGCAGAAATAATTGCCTTCCATGTGACCGATCGGGATACAGAGCACGTCGCCTCTGTGGCTCGCATTCGTAAAGGGTGTGCCCGCGTTCTCTACCCGGACGTGCACCGGCCTGCACACGTATTTAAGTCCGGCATTTCTCATTAGCGCGCCAGGCAACAATCCAGCTTCGCAAAGAATTTGAAATCCATTGCAGATTCCGAGAACCAGGCCCCCTCCGTCCGCGAACTTGCGAACCGACTCCATGACCGGAGAAAACTTAGCAATTGCTCCGGTGCGCAGATAGTCGCCATATGCGAAGCCTCCCGGTACGATGATGGCGTCGCAATTTTCAAGATCATGGGACTCATGCCACAGAAACGTAACCGGCTGCTTCATGACCTGCTCAACCGTCCAAAAAGCATCATGGTCGCAGTTCGATCCAGGGAAGATGACGACGCCAAACTTCATGAGTTTTCCTTCAGAATGGGGGTTCCAAATCGAGTCTAACACGAACAAAACAGAAGGGCAGTGTCACACCCAGGTTTAGTCAGCAAGCTCGTTAGTGGGCAGATGCTCAGCCCGCTCGTAGTCATCTGAAGTCGTGCGGTAGCATCGCAATCGGGCCTGTCGCCGGTCCAAGTCCGCGATCGGACTCTCCGCCGCATACTTCCAATGCGAATTCGGCTGCTTCGCCGGCTGCCGTTGTTGCATAAGGCTTCGCATTTCCCACAAATTCTCATCGCAAGCAGTTTCGCGCACGGCATTGAACTTGTGCACTAGCGAGTAATTCAGACCAGAGTCTGAGAGGGGGGACTGATATGGCAGAAAGTCATATACCAGCTTAATAAATCGCGACTCTCCTTTGCTCAGTTCTTGCCGGGCCACGAAAACTTCGTCATTCGCAAAAAACGAAGATCGTGGATACTCCACCGCCAGCGCAATTAACCGCACTTCAATTTCCTGTTTCCGGGGCCGCGGCCAGCGCAGTTGGCCGTCGGCGGCGGGAATTTCACTTAATAAAAGAAACAGGACCCCGACGACACAAAAAACCGGAATGCGAAAAGACTTCATGAGCGAGCGCTCTGGTTTTGATGCTGGGCCTGGGAGCAGGTCAGCGAGTCAGCCGACTACAGGGCTGAGTACCATTCAATTATAGTCAGCTAAGAACCTCGTAAAAGCGGTCGATTGTAAAAATTCGTACTCTGAAGTGCAGGGCCAAGTCTCATGCGCAATGTAATGATGCAGAACGGCAAAACGGCGAGGGACTCGTTGCATCAAAGTGTTAGTTCCCCCGCAAGCGCAATGTCATCTAAAACAACGATGTATATCGGCGGCAGATAGGAAGGCAATCATGCATAAGGAAGTGGAAAAGCGGAAGCTGGGCAATTCGGGACTAGGGGTTGCGCCGCTAATATTCGGCGGCAACGTTTTTGGCTGGACCGTCGACCAAGCCCGAGGATCCGAGTTGCTCGATCGTTTCGTCAATGCCGGCTTCAATATGATCGACACCGCCGATGCCTATTCGAATTGGATACCCGGCAATCACGGTGGTGAATCAGAATCCATCATCGGCAATTGGCTGAAGCAGAGCGGCAAGCGGGACCGCGTGCTCATTGCGACCAAATCTGGTTTGGATATGGGCAATGGGAGGAAAGGGCTCTCCAGAAAACATATTTTGCGCTCCGCTGACGAATCTCTCGCCCGCCTTCAAACGGATTACATTGACCTCTATCAATCGCACACCGAAGATACAGAAACTCCGCTCGAAGAGACGCTCGAGGCTTATGCCGATCTGATCAAAGCCGGTAAAGTGCGGGCCATTGGTGCTTCGAACTTTAAGGCAGACACACTTCGGGCAGCGCTCGAAATCAGCCGGGAGAAGAGTCTGCCACGCTACGAGAGCTTGCAGCCGTTTTATAACCTCTATGATCGCGCACAATTTGAGGGGGAGCTCGAAGCGGTGTGCCGCGAAAGCCAGCTTGGTGTAATCCCGTATTTCTCGCTGGCCAGCGGATTTCTAACGGGCAAGTACCGATCTGAACAGGACACAGTCAGCCGCAGCCGGGGTTCGCGCGTGCAGAAATATCTGAACCCACGCGGATTGCGAATTCTTGACGCGCTTGATGAGATTGCAAATCAGTACAATGCCACTCCCGCCCAGATTTCTCTTGCCTGGCTGCTGGCCAAACCCGTCATTACTGCTCCCATCGCCAGCGCCACCAGCGTGCAGCAGTTGGATGAATTGCTGAATGCGACGCGCCTGAAGTTGGACGCTGCGGCAGTTCAGAAGCTCGAGGAGGCGAGCGCGTACTCGGAAGAGGAACGCAAAATCGCTTAGCAAAGCGTAGGAACAACCGCCCGCGACTGTCCAAAAGCCTACAAATATTTTTCGCGCAGTATTCTCAAGTGGTGCGCCAGATGTCCGCCAGTAATGAACGCCATAGCGCGGACTGTAAACCGATTATCGCTCGCTGTGCCACTGCGCATCCATGCATCCGCCGGCATATTCCTGTATAGCGCGATGGTAGCCCGTCGCACATGTCCAAACTCCTCGACATGCGCGGCCCACGCAATCTCATCAGCTGCAGCTCCAGCCGCGGCCACCTCCTGATCATAACTGGGCAGCGGCGCGTCAAATCCCCGCGCAAACCACAGCGCCCGGAAGGCAAACGCTCGCTCCGTATCCGTGACATGATTCAGCACTTGCCGAATGCTCCATTTCTCCGGAGCGTAACGATGCAAAGATTTTTCTTCTGAAATCGTGCGGAACAACGACAAACCTTCATCGAGTTGGCCCTCGATAACGCGAAGTGGATCCTCACCACTTACTTGATTGATGTAAGTGAAATAGTATTGCCCCGCTTCCGAAGATTGTGGTCGACCAATCATCCCAAGATTATGCCGCTCGGAATAGCTTGCAGACAACACACCACACCGGAATTGTTGGAAATTAACAGGGGTGCAGAGCTGCAGGATGACGAGAACACACTTCAGGCCACAGCAATTAGCAGTATTGTCGTCAGGAACTTGCCGGAAACTTCAGGAAGACTTGCTTACGTTCGCGGCTTGCGGTCCCTTCTGACCTTGCACAATCTCGAACTCCACAGCGTCTCCCTCCTGCAAACTCTTGTAGCCTTCACTGGTAATGGCGCTGTAGTGGACGAACACGTCGGGCCCATCATCGCGTCCAATGAACCCGTAACCTTTGGCGTTATTGAACCACTTTACAGTTCCTTTCAACGCACCTCTCCTTGGAACAGCAGGTCCGAGCACTCCCGCTGGCCCATATTGACTGCCATTTTGCGTCTGCTGGCGCACAGTGTCAAGAAATGTAAAAGGCAAGAAGACTTCGTATCTACTTAGAAACAGAGCCCTTGCATTACCGCTTCCTTGTCTGCCGATCCAACCAGAGCACTCCGGCAATCGTTTTCGCGTCTTGGATGGTTCCTTTTAGAACCATGGACACAGCATTTTTGAGAGGAACCAGTTTTAATTCGATGACTTCGTCATCTTCGGGCTGAGCGGCTCCTGCTTTTAGACCCCGCGCCAGGTAGATCGACATGGCTTCCGCCATAAATCCAGGACTGGCCCAGAAGTGGAGCACTCGTTTCCAGCTCCGGGCCGAGTAGCCGGTCTCTTCCAGCAACTCCCGCTTAGCGGCTTTTAGTCCTTCTTCGCCTTCATCAATGCGCCCGGCGGGCAGCTCCAGAAGAAAACGACCGGCGGCATGGCGGTATTGCTTTTCCAGCAGCACACGCGGGCTTCCAGAACTCTCGTCCACTGCGAGTATCACGACAGATCCCGAGTGACGCACAACATCCCGCCGGACGCGAATTCCGGTCGGCTCCATCACCTTGTCTGTTGTCACCCAAAACACTGGGCCGCGATACGATACTCGCGAGGAGAGCACGCGAGCTTTCTTCAGAGACGCTTTCGGCATAGACGTAATATATAGCCGCCTGTGCTTCTCGGCGTGTTGAGCGCGTGGATCCTCGGCCGAGATATCTCTGAATTGAACCAAACGCAACGAGCGTGTTAGCCTCATAAGTTTCCTACCAGCGGCCCAGCTACCGCCGGTCATTGAGGCCCTTTGTCCATCGTCGAAACCACACCAGTTGTTCGCAAGACCGCGCTCAATGCCGCGCACCGCGCCTTAGGTGCGAAGATGGTCGACTTCAACGGATGGGATATGCCGGTTGAATACCCTGCTTCTGTTGGCGGCGGCATCATTGCCGAGCACATAGCTGTTCGCACAAGTGTTGGGATCTTCGACGTCAGCCATATGGGCGATATCCGCCTCGCTGGTCCGGACGCCCTTGCAGCAGTTCAGCACATTTCCATGAACGACGCTTCGCGGCTTGCGATAGGCCAGGCGCAGTACTCGGCTCTTCTATATCCGCAAGGCACTTTTGTCGATGACGTTATCGTGCACCGCCTGGGTAATGACGAATACCTGTTGGTCATTAATGCCGGCACGCGAGAGAAAGATTTCAACTGGGTGCGAGACAACACGCGCCAGTTCAACTGCAAAGTGCAAAATCTATCCGACGACTTCACGCAGATTGCGATTCAGGGACCCAAAGGCGTGGACCTGCTCAGCAGGCTGACGGATGTAGATCTTCGCACGGTGAAATTTTATTGGGTCACGCACGGCACTGTTTGCGGACTAAATAACATCCTGATCGCGCGCACGGGGTATACAGCCGAGGATGGTTTTGAGATTTACGTACCGAGCGACGAGACAACCAGCGAACGAGTTTGGAATGAGGTACTCGCGGCAGGCAAAGAATTCGGAGCTGTACCGTGTGGCTTGGGGGCGCGCAATACGCTTCGCCTCGAAGGCAAGCTGCCGCTGTACGGCCACGAAATTTCCGATACCATCAATGTGTGGGAAGCCGGACTGGACCGTTTCTGCAAGGTGGAAAAGCCCGAATTTGTTGGCCGCGAGGCTCTAGAACAGGCGCGAGCCACGGGGACAAAGCGAACGCTGATCGGCCTGGAGATGGTCGGCCGCGGAATCGCGCGCGACAGTTACCGCATCTTGAATACTGAGGGCCAGGAAATCGGATACGTAACCAGCGGCTCTTATGCTCCATTTTTAAAAAAGAATATTGCGCTCGCCTACGTGCCGCCGGAATTTTCAGCTGTCGGGACTGAGTTGCAGGTCGAGATTCGGAATCAAGGCGTGAAAGCAGAAGTTGTGCCCACGCCCTTCTATAAAAAACCGAAGAAGAGCTGATTTGTTAGCTAGGAGCTAAAAGCTAGGAGCTTTAATGGCATTTCCCGCCGATTACAAATACACCAAGGAGCACGAGTGGCTGAAAGCCGATGGAAAAACTGCCACCATCGGCATTACCAGCTACGCCCAGGACTCGCTGGGCGACATCGTGTTTGTCGATCTGCCGAAGGTCGGCGCGGAACTCTCCGCGGGCAAGACATTCGGCAGCGTTGAATCCGTAAAGGCAGTCTCGGACCTATATGCTCCCGCTTCCGGTACTGTAACCGAGATCAATGGCGAACTTGCAACTGCGCCTGAAAAAATTAACAAAGACGCGCACGGCTCCTGGATGATCAAGATCACGTTGAAAAATCCAAGTGAACTGAACTCGCTACTCTCGGCTACCG
>QHZX01000446.1 GCA_003224835.1 Acidobacteriota bacterium
CAAACAAGAACTGGCGCGCGTCGGCTACAATCCCGCCAAGCGCGGTCGGGCCTCTTACCATCCTTTGCTCTGTTTCAATGGCCTGACCAAAGATTTCTGGCAGGGCGAACTGCGTTCCGGTTTGGCTTACACCGGCACCGAAGCAGTGACTTTGCTCAAGGCTTCGTTCGCCCAGTTGCCCTCCTCGGTAAAGACCGTAACTATGAGAGGAGACAAGGGCTTTTACGATCACAAGATCATCGAATATCTGGAGACGCAACACGCTCACTTTGCCATCGCCGCCAAACTAACCAAGCGCTTGAAGGAAAAGCTACCAGGCCTGGCTTACAGAAAATATGCTTCGGGTTTTGCGACGGCCGAGTTTCTCTATCAACCACAAGATTGGAAAAAGCCTTATCGCTTCGTGGCCATCCGTCGCCCCATTGCCGAAGACCCGACCGAACAACTAACGCTCTTCACTGTGAGCAAACACACTTATCAAGTCATCGTTACCGATTTGTCCTTGCTGCCATTCAACGTGTGGAAATACTACAACGATCGCGCCGCCGTAGAACTGATTATCAAAGAACTGAAAGGCAGCTATCCCTTAGCCAAAATCCCGAGTCATCACTTCGCCGCCAACGAAGCTTACTTTCACCTGCTGCTGTTCTCATACAATCTCATCAACTGGTTCAAACGACTCTGTCTGCCAAAGGAATTTCACCGCATGACCTTGGCTACGTTGCGCTCGCGCTTGTTGCTAGTACCGAGCGAGCTCACCACGTCGGACAACAAACCAACACTGAAGTTGCCGGCCAACTTCTTATACAAAGATGCTTTTACCTCCGCCATGAAGAAAATTGACAAGTTGAAAATATGATCGTTTTTCACGCATGATTCAGGTTTATAGAAGGGAACGGCTCTTGGTTTAGCGCTCCTCGGAATTGAGCGAAATGCTAACATTTCGCTCAATTCCGAGGCGAACAAAATGGGCCCGCGCGCGAGCTATCAACATTTCGCCGCTACGCGGCTGGTTTTTCCGACAGACTTCTTTAGCGGGCAACAGAAGACGTCTTATGAAATTTGATCGGATTCTAAAACTCGCGATTATCGCAGCGCTATGCGGTTTGCTTTTTTCGGACTCTGCGCTGGCGCAATGCGTAATGTGCCGCGCCTCTTTATCGCATAATGCAAACTTTATGAGAAATTTCAACATCGGCGTCCTGGTGCTGCTGGTGCCGCCGGTTTCGATCTTTTGCACCATCTTTATTATTGCTTTTCGACATCGCAAATCCAGCTAAGCTTAAACAATCGTGGACAACCAGAACGAGCTTTTGAGTGTAATCGATGTCGAGCGCCGCACCACGCGCGGCCGTTCGTGCCCACGTTGCGGTGGCAAGATCATTCCTTCTCCGCGAGCCGTATATCAAAGTACCGATCCGAACTCGGTTTTTCCGCTTTGGCAGTGCGAGCGCTGTGGGTACGAGGAACTGGTCGCGCGCGCAGTTAAGCCCGCTGCGAAGCACGCCCCGCCCGCCGGCGAGAAGCCTGCAACCGCGGTGAATAAGAAAGCTCCGGCCGCGCCTGGCCCGACGACTAAAGGTTTCATAGCCGCATCGCCCGGAACGCCGGGAGTGCATAGTGTTCCGGCACTCAAAGACAGGAAAGGTCGAGCGTTGCCGGCTGATGTAAACCGCATGATGGACGTAATGCAGCCGCGCTCCAAAGAAAGTTAGTGACCGCGTGACTGACTTCTACTCAATCCTCCCGCATCTCAACGCCACCCTCAACGCCTCCAGCTTCGTGCTTCTTTCAAGCGGCTACTTTTTCATTAAGCGAAAGCGAGTCATCGCCCACCGCAATTGCCAGATTTTGGCCTTGTCCGCTTCGGTGCTGTTCCTAATTTCTTACATCGTCTATCACGCACATCACGGCGTGACACGTTTC
>QHZX01000461.1 GCA_003224835.1 Acidobacteriota bacterium
ATGACGGCTGGCCTGATCTATTACTGGCGAATGGCCATGTTTACCCAGAGGTTGATAAGCAGCACCTGGGCAGCAACTTTCAGGAACCCAAGATTCTGTACCGCAATAACGGAAACGGTATGTTTACAGATATTTCGGCCGAAGCCGGATCAGGCATCACGAAGTCGACATCCGCCCGAGGTCTCGCTGTCGGCGATCTCTGGAACAGCGGCCAGCTTTCTGCAGTAATCAGCAATATGAATGCCCATCCAAGTCTGATGGTGAACCAGATCAAATCGCCGAATCACTGGATCGCATTCCGCACCATCGGCACAAAATCCAATCGCGACGGCATTGGGGCGCGCCTAACTTTGAGCGCCGCCGGACGTTTGCGTGTTGACGAAGTGCGCAGCGGATCTAGTTATTCGTCCAGCAGCGACATGCGAGTGCATTTCGGGTTGGCACAAACGAACAAAGTTGATTTCGTGGAAGTGCGCTGGCCTAGCGGACTGCAAGAGCGCTTCACGGGACTGAGAGTCGATTTGATTCACGATTTGAAAGAAGGAACCGGCACCGCAGTAACCGTCGGCAAGAAAGCACGCCGAATTCTCTTTGCACCAGCTGAGCAAGAAACGTATATTCTCCGTTTGCTTTGAAACAGGTGACCGAATGTTGAATCCGCGTAGATCCGCATTCCTCGTACTGCTTCTCGCTATTTTAGGGACTGTCCCGTTTCGCGCCCAGGAAGCCGCAGCCCCAGCCTCCACTGAGCCGTGGTGGAAGCACGCTGTCATTTACGAAGTGTACCCGCGCAGTTTCCAGGACTCGAACGGCGACGGCGTCGGTGATATGAACGGCATCACGTCAAGGCTCGATTACTTGAAAGAGCTTGGGATCAATGCCATCTGGATCACGCCGATGTATCCGTCACCGCAAATTGATTTCGGGTACGACATTGCCAATTATCAGGCCTTCGATCCTCAATATGGGACTATGGCGGATTTTGATCGCCTGGTGAGCGAGGCAAAAAAACGAAATATTCGCGTCATTATGGACTTTGTGGCAAATCACACTTCGGACCAGAATGCCTGGTTTCAGGAATCCCGCTCATCGCGTACCAATCCCAAGCGCGACTGGTACATTTGGCGTGACGGAAAAGGCGCCGGAAAGCCTCCGAATAATTGGCAATCGTGGTTTGGCCATTCCGCCTGGACCTTCGACCAGAAAACCGGTCAGTGGTATTACCACTACTTTTATGTGCAGCAACCTGACCTGAATTGGCGCAATCCGGAAGTGCGTAAAGCAATGTATGACGTGATGCGCTTCTGGCTCGATCGGGGCGCGGCGGGATTCCGCATAGATG
>QHZX01000298.1 GCA_003224835.1 Acidobacteriota bacterium
ATATCGAGAAGTCCCTGGCTGACGTAATCGAAGCGGGAGCAGACCGAGTCCTTACTTCTGGCGGGGAGCAAAAGGTAGAAGATGGTATCCCCACCGTCGCCAGGCTGGTACAGGCTGCGAACCAGCGAATCGCAGTTATGGTCGGAGCCGGGATTACTGAATCGAATGTACATCGCATTGTTACGGAGACCGGAGTAAGGGAAATCCACGCCAGCCTGCGAGCGCGTGTCCCTAGCCCCACGCAGTATCGCAACCAGAAGATTTCTATGGGGTCTAGCAAAGGGCACGAATATGAGCGTGCGATCGTGCTTGAGGATGCGGTTCGTCGCCTGTTAGACAGCGCCAGGGACGGCCAATGACGAGAGCGCGACAACCTAAGTCGGTCAAATGCATACATTCGGCTTACCCGAGTGCAGTCGAACCACGGTGGTCATCTCCGGTCGGGAAAGCACGCGTGCTATACTGTTTTCAGACGCTATTTGCCACGGTTTGCTCGTGACGCGGTGGTCCCACGTTGGATCAGTCTCATCTCCGCCTTTCCTGCCCGCCGTTTAGTTTGGCGCCAATTTAAAAATCAAAAATGTGAGTGGCTGGCCAGTCCAAGCGTGTGTCCGAGTGTATGACAAACCTCGGTGTGACAAATCAGCCCTCTAGAAAGAAACAACGAATGACAACATTTACGGAACTGCCCCTATCTTCTGCATTGCAGCGGAAGTTGGCGGCAGCTCAATTCATTAATCTCACACCTATCCAGGAGGGCGCGATTCCCCCTGCTCTTGAAGGCCAGGACGTAATCGGCACCGCCCAGACGGGCACCGGCAAGACCCTGGCGTTTCTAATTCCAGTGATCGAAATGCTGGGCCGCGAACCAGCGGATAAGAATAAGACGGTCGCACTAGTGCTGCTGCCTACGCGTGAACTCGCAATGCAGGTGCACGAGCAATACGAACGGCTGCGCACCAAAAGCATGCACAAAGCCGCGCTAGTTATCGGCGGAGTTTCCGAGCAGACGCAGATTCGCAGCCTGCGTTCGGGAGCGGGCCTGGTAATTGCCACGCCTGGGCGTTTGCAAGATCTGTTAACGCGCAAGTTTGCCAATCTGCAGCACGTAAAAATTCTGGTGCTCGACGAAGCCGACCGTATGCTGGACATGGGATTTCTGCCCGCTATCCGGCGCATTATCTCGATACTCCCGCAGCAGAGACAGACATTGTGCTTCTCAGCGACGCTGGAGGCATCTGTCGCCGGGCTGGTGTATGACTACATGCGCGATCCGGTCCGAGTGGCTTTGGGATCGGTGCTCAAGCCGGCGGAAAGCGTGCAGCTGAATGCTTACGAAGTACGTCCAGGACAAAAAATGGATGTTCTTCGGCACCTGCTATACGAAGAAAAGGGGCAAACCTTGATCTTCACCCGAACCAAACGCGGCACGGAACGGCTGGCGAAAGAACTGGTGCGCGACGGTTTCAATGCAGCCATGATTCACGGCGATCGTTCGCAATCGCAACGCAATGCCGCGCTGAACGGATTCCAGGAAGGACGCTACCAAGTCCTGGTGGCGACAGACATCGCATCACGCGGATTGCATGTGGATGATGTGGCCCACGTCATCAATTATGACGTGCCGAAAATAGCTGAGGATTTCATCCATCGCGTGGGACGCACGGGCCGCGCAGGGTTCGAAGGACGCGCTTCGACACTGATTGCCGGGGCCGAAGTTCTGGAACTGCGGAGCATCGAGCGAACTCTTAAGTTGCGGATCAAACGTATGGAGATTGATTCCACGACGGAGCAACCGAAACGCTTTGTTCAGAACACCCTGGCTTCGCGGACTCTGACCGCGTTACCTGGCGAGGTATTTGTTTAGAAACGAAACAAGTCGCCGAGAGCTTAAGAGCTTCGGCGACTTGAATATTGCAGGAACTATCAGGCTCTAGCGCTCGGATTCATCGGCGCCATTTTCGTCTGAATCTTCCATTCCAACATTGAACAATGCGGCCTGAGCAGCGGCATGTTCGCGCAATTCGGCCATCTCATCTACCTGGACGTCAGCGGGTTTCTCCTGCTTTCGCTGAGTTCTGCGCTCAGCTTTCTCTCGCTGTTTTTGTTGACGTGTCTGTTCCTTCTGTCGCTTTGTAAAAGTTGACCGGCCTCGCGGCATAGCTTGTCCCCCAATGTTTAGTGTTGGTCGCAGGCCGATGCTCTGGCGACCGGCCGCACAATCCTTAAACTACTGGTACTAGTTTACCAGCGTGGCTCGCGTGGTTGCCGTGCATGACCGCGATAGTCATCACGGTTCCGGCCTCCACCGCCGCCGCCAAAGCGCTGTCCGGTCTTAGGACGGTCGGTTTTCGGCTTAGCTTCATTGATCGTCAAGGTGCGGCCACCAAGTTCGGTCCCGTTCAGCGCGGCGATGGCTTTATCAGCTTCACTGGCGTTGGTCATCTCGACAAAAGCGAAACCCCGCGAGCGGCCGGTTTCGCGGTCGGTCACAAGGCTGACTTTTTCGACTGCGCCATGCGCTTCGAAAACTCCGCGCAGTTCGCTTTCGGTTGTGCTATGGGGCAGGTTGCCCACGTACAGGTTCTTCATTGCATTTCCTCTCTTAACAGATCATCTAAACTTGGCGGTTCGTCGGCTGATTGCTTGCCGTTCCGTATTTCAAGATCGCGCGGGGGCGCCGGGCGTTCTCGCATTGCCTTCGTGCGAGCATTGGAAGCGGAGCGGACTGCCGAAATTCTGCGGGAAGCTTCCATAATTCCCCAGCGCTGCGAGAGATCGCCAAGATCGGCGGAAAGCGCCGCCTTCACGTCTCCAATCAGAGCTTCATCGTGATGAGTTGGGACAGCGGGATCTCCGTCGAGACCGGGGACATTGGCGAGATACTCGGGCTTGCCGACGAGAAAGGCCAACTGCTGGCGAGGCGTAGCGCTGCGAATGTCATCGCAAAACTTATCTCGATGCCCTGCTCCTTTGTCGACGTTGATCAGGACCAGGTCATACAAATCGGCGCGCCACCAGGAACGGGCCTCAGAAATATCGGCGGCACAGTCGACCTCCATGCCAAGTTTTCGCATGACTTCGGCGCGCAAATCGCGCTTGGCGGCGCAGACGTCGACCAAAAGCACGCGTTTCTTCTTTAGGCTGGATGGGAGCGCGTCCGAGAACGGCGGAATCAATGTACTTGTGGTCATGCTGACACCGCTGGTTCTTTGCCGCTTTTCGCAACCCTTGGCGGGTTCGACTTGGGCTCAGCATTAACGAGATCTAGCAGCTCACGGGTACGTTTGCGGCGCGCAATTTTTTGCTTGCGTTCACGATGAAATCTCGACTTGTCGCCATTAATCCCGGACATAATCAGCTCCTGTCATGTGGTATCGGTTGGGGAGCGGCGGGTGGAATTGCCGTTCCTGGTTGTCGCGTCGCGATGACCGTCATGAGCAACGTCAAGACGCACGTCTTTGAATGCAAGCGCGTTTTATTGGAGCTTGGAGTGAACTATATGGGTGCGACCGCAGAAGCAAGAAAGCGCCTCACAATCTCTCAATCACGAAGGCGCACCTCATCCCGCGTATCTTCGAGGTCAAGCAATTTCAAGTATACGCTGATTAAGGTTTTTCTGCCGTTTCAAATGCGTCACACGATAATGGATTAGATGAAATTTGGCCGGTAAGCTCGACCGAACAGCTGGGGCTATCGCCACGTGAGCAGAAATCTGCTGGCGGCTGTGCCATTTAGGCTCTGCACAATCTTCTTGCAAATTGCACCATTTCCGAGTAGGATTCCGATGTGCGTTAGACTGAATCGGTGGTAAGCAGTTCTTGCCTCAACAGCCAGTAATCTGCGAAATTTTCTTCCGACTCCATCCAGCGTAAATCAATTAAAAAAGGAACACGTAACAACATGGCAGAACAAGGAACAGTAAAGTGGTTCAATGACGCCAAGGGCTACGGCTTCATCAGCCGTCAGAATGGCGAAGACGTTTTCGTGCACTTCTCAGCGATCCAGGCGGGCGGCTTCAAGAGCCTGCAGGAGGGCCAGACGGTGCAGTTCGATGTGACCAAGGGTCCCAAGGGCTGGCAAGCAGAAAACGTTCAGGCGCTCTAGGCCTGGCGAATCTTGCAAGAGGCGATCTCTTCGGAGATCGCCTTTTCAGTTTTGGCGGGAAGATTTGTAAGAGCTAGCTAACACTCTGCGGACTGGATGGAAGCAGAGCACGTATGTCGGAATCACAACCAGGGCAAAATGGCACGGATACTTGCCACGTCTTTTCGGTGCCGTAAAGCCAGAAGTGACCCACCAGGAATTGCACGGGAGAGTGGCAACTGCCGCAACTGCCACTATCGTGGCGCCTACTCTCAAGAGCAAAGAATGCGTTCAGCGATTGAATTATCTCAGGCTCAGAAGTGATGGCTGGCGCCTGTCTGCTTTGTTTCTGACGCGTCAGCGCGACTCTCTGCGGCGATTTTCGTCTGTCAGAGACGGCGTCCTCTTGGAAACCAGAGCGCGACGGTGCTGCGTTTCCATTCGGGGCATAGGCCCCATTGCTGCGGAGCCAAAGATGCAACTCGTCTTTGAACGCAAATACCGGGCAGACCCTTCCCTTGCCTAATTTATGAACAGGAAGATTCAGATTACGCTCCCAGCGCTGCACCGTCCGCACGCTGCGCTCAAGCTCGGTCGCAATTCCCTTCCATCCTTGCAGAAGGGTGCGCGACGTTGGTGAAAGTTTTGCTTGCTCGGTAAATGACACTAGGTTGGATTTATCTAAGCCCTGCACAGGGCGCTGAATCGGCAGTCCCATTGCGATACCCCACAGAATTCCTCTCCTAACGGAAAAAGGAAGACTTGCGCGACCTGATCCAATTGGCGACTAGGGGAGACCAAAACAAGTGTGGAGCAGATGGCGTAAATTGTCAGTCCTCTCAGCGACGTCCTACTGTGCGCTGTCGGACGGCGAATTACCTGAGTCGCCCTGCCATCTTTTGATCTGCTGCTGCATGAGTCCGTAACACTCGCAAGCCGTTTCTTCCAGCTTTTGCCGATTCACAATTCTGACATCGCCGCGGTTGTAAGCGATGATCCCGGCCTTCTGCAAAATCCCGGCCGCGACGGTTACGCTGGAACGGCGAGTGCCCAGCATTTGAGCCAAGAATTCCTGGGTGAGCGGCAGATCATTTGACCTCACGCGATCGGCGCACATCAGCAGCCAACGGGCTAAACGCTCATGCACTTCATGCAGGCGATTGCAGGCGGCAACTTGGGCAATCTCCATCGCAAACGTTTGCGAATACTGCTGCAACCTTCGCTCGAGAAATTGAGATTTAGGCAATAGCGCCATCAGAGTCTCGCCGTCGATCCGGAAAGCCGTCGCATCCAGTTGAGACATAGCCCGCGTGGGAGCGGTGCGGAAACCCACGAGCAGCGGCATTCCAATGACCCCTTCCCTTCCGACCAGGCCCACTTCTACACTCTTGCCGTCGGGAAAAACGCTGAGGATGGAAATCATGCCGGAATTGCAGAAGTAAAAAGACTTCAAAGCATCGCCGGTCTCGTGCAGAACATGGTGCACTCTCAGCCTTACCAACTCCAGTTTGGGAAGTAGAGGTTCGGATTCCTTGCTGGAAAGGCTGAGAAGAATCTCATTGTGGATGTAATTCCCGTTGCCATCAGTCAGGGATGACTTTGCAAGGGTCGAAGACTGCCCTCTTCTGGTCATAAGCATGCTTTTAGACATTGTGTTTGCGGATCATTCGACCGGTCTGCTGACTTACCACCCGGTAGTGGCGGTGCGCTTTCTTAAGACCCAGGATTGTCCCCGCCTTGCATCGACAGAACTGTCCAGATGCAGCAGACCTGATGCTCAAACTTCTGAGATTTGAGCGTCTTGGCTTGTCAATGAGACGCGAAGGCTTGTTCAGTGTGAGGTAGGGCAGCTTATCTGTCAGTTCGGTCGGACACTTGCAAGTGTCTGCTGCCGCACACTTTGTTTATTTCGAACCGTTTTGCCAATCGGTGATTTGCCGCTGCATAATTCCATAGCATTCGCAAGTTGTGTCCTGCAGTTTTTGGCGGTCAACAATCTTGACGTCACCACGGCTGTTGGCGATGATTCCCGCTTTCTGCAAAATTCCGGCGGCCACAGTCACGCTGGACCGGCGAGTGCCGAGCATTTGTCCCAGGAATTCCTGGGTCAGCGGTAAATCATTGGAGGAGATGCGATCGGCGCACATCAGCAACCATCTTGCGAGGCGCTCGTGCACTTCGTGAAGCCGATTGCAGGCTGCAACCTGACTGAGCTGCAAAGAAAAAATTTGCGAGTACTGCTGAAGGCTTCGAGCTAACTCGGGACAACGAGGCAAGAGCGTAATTAATGTGTCGCTATCGACGCGGAAAGCCGTCCCCTCAAGCTGAACTATTGCCCGGGTTGGAGCTGTACGGAAACCGACGAGCAACGGAAGGCCCAGAAAGCCCTCTTTTCCTACGACGCCGACTTCGACGCTCTTGCCATCGGCAAACACGCTGAGAATTGAAATCATCCCAGAATTGCAGAAGTACACGGATTTCAGGGCGTCGCCAGGTTCGTGCAATACGTGATGGACCTTCAGGCGGACGAACTCCATTTTCGGGAACACAATTTGAGCCTCAGCCTGAGGCAGTGCGAGCAGTATCTCATTGTAAATGTTATTCTTAACTCCATTGCTCAGTGGCTTGCGAGTCGGAAATGTAGCGGTACCCTTAGCCATAACGGCTCCTTTGCGTTGGCGAATGCCAGTCTGATTTCGCAAGGAACCGTCGCCCAATGGGCGCGGCGGAGGGATGCTAGAGGAGACTAGAGCAGTTTACCACTTTTTAAATACTTTCCGCACAAAAAAGAGCACGGTGACGCTCCCAAAGGTGTCAATAAAAGACGTAAAATCGTGCGCTAGCGTACAGTATCTACTGTATTGCCTCTCTTGCCTGAAAGAGTACCCTGAAGCTGTTCCTTTCTAGTCGCCGTCCGCCGACCTCGATTCCATTTGGCCAACTGACCGCAGCCTCCTTGGGACAAAGGACAGGCACATTTTGTCATATTCAATTCTTGTTGTTGATGATAGCTCGCTTATACGGCGGTCTCTGCGACTCTGCCTGGAGCAAAATCCTGAGTGGAAAGTGTGCGGAGAAGCGGCAGACGGGCTGGAAGCAATCGAGATGGCCCAGCGGATGATTCCGGACGTAGTTCTGTTAGACCTTTCAATGCCCGGCATGAACGGATTCGAGGTTGCGCGCGAGTTAAAACGGATCACTCCATTGATTCCGGTGCTGATGTTTACCAGTTTTAAAACACCGCGCCTCGAGACTGAAGCCCTTGCTGCGGGCTGCAATGCAATGGTGTCAAAGTCCGAGCATCAGCAAACACTTTTCGACACTATTCAACGGCTGCTCATGCCGAAGGTTTGCAGCCGTCGAACGGCCTAGGGCCTAGGCTCCTCGGCAGTTTTTCTCGATGTCATTTTTCTCGACCAGAATTGTTAAAACAAAATTGCGCCGAATGTAAGAGGGACCTCATCCGTACAGAGGCACACTCAAGATAATCAGTTCACCTCAGAGCCAACCCACCTCTAACCAGAGAGGAGAATTGCCATGCCATTCATTACCGTAGGCAAAGAAAACTCGGCCAACATTGATCTTTATTATGAGGACCACGGTTCGGGAAAG
>QHZX01000299.1 GCA_003224835.1 Acidobacteriota bacterium
TGGATTTCGGGACGGCGACAACCTTTGATTGCGTTACCGGTAAAGGGGAATATCAAGGTGGCGTGATAAGTCCGGGAATCGGAATTTCGGCCGACGCACTGTTCAGCCGAACCGCGAGGCTGCAGCGTGTTGATATCCGTAAGCCAACTCGGATTATCGGCACCACGACGGTGGGTAGCCTGCAGTCTGGTCTTTACTACGGCTATCTTGGCCTGGTGGATGGAATTTTGGAGAGGCTGATTGGCGAACTGGGAAAATCCACGAAAGTGATTGCAACGGGTGGGCTGGCGCCGCTAATCGGCTCGGGATCGAAATACATTCAGAACGTCGACGAATTTCTGACGCTTGAGGGATTGCGGATTCTCTGGGAGAGAAACGCTCCAGCAGAAAAGAGTGAAAATCGCACCGCTAAAACCCGCGCCGGGAGCGCAAACCGATGAATCACTCGCAGCTCGCGGCTCTCGGCGGTTAATTCTCGGCTGACAGCCCGCAGCTTTGGTTTTTCGGTCTAACCATAGAACTCTCTCTTAAGCTAAGAGCTAAAGGCCAAGAGCTTCCTTTGCAAAATTATTTCAACTACTTCACTGAAATCGAAGAACATTTTCAACGCCAGCGCGGCACCATCCTGATGCTCTCGACCCTCGATTGGGCGCTGATTGAAACCTGGAAAGATGCGGGTATTCCGCTTGAAGCCGTGCTTCGCGGAATTGACGCGACGTTTGAAAAATATAATGCGCGGCCGTTGAAGAGCAGAAAAATCAACGGCCTGGCGTATTGCTCACAAGAGGTGCTTGCTGCGGCGGAAGACATGAAAGAAGCGGCCGTGGGCATTTCGAAAGAGACGAGTGCAACGAAAGGTTTTGATTCCGCCGAAATTGCGAGCTTCTTGCGTCGTACTGCAGATGAGTTGGAATCGGCCAAACTGCCTTCTCGGCCTGCGATCTCCCCGGGAGCGGTCGCGCAAGAAATTTCAGAAACACTGCGAAAGCAAGCGTCAGAGATTGAAACGCAATCTTCGCCGCCGCGACTTGAAGACCTAGAACGAAGACTCACGGTCCTCGAAGAAAAGCTATTCGCAGTTCTTCTGGCCGCTGTGCCCGACGATGAAGTCGTAACTGTCCGCGCCCAAGCGGACCGCGACCTCGCGCCGTACCGAAGCAAAATGCCTGCCGCACAAATCGAGCAACTGCAAAAACAGTATGCGCATAAAAAGCTGCTGGAGAAGTACGGCCTGCCCCGGCTAAGTTTGTTTTATATGTGAGCCCAAGCTTCCAGGACGGCCAAGCTGACGGTATTTCATGTTAGGCTTCCGCAAAAGAAAGATTGCCTTCTTAGAGGCGGAGGTTTCCTGAAGTTTACAAATTTAGCGGGGCTGAATTGGAGCGCCGGCCGGCTGCAATTGAGACTCGAACTGTTTCAGAGCTCGAATGCCGTTCATGCCGCGGTAAATCCGATAAAGCGCGTAGCCGTGAAACGCCACCGCCAGAATATCGTGGGACATGAGCATGACTAGTGCATCCATTGCATACAGCCCAATGCCGACGAGAAATGCCCAGTGTTCGCCTTTGCGCGCGAAATTCCAGAAGAGCACGAACACTCCGGCGGCGCAGCCATTAATAATCAGGCTCAGCGCGAAACCGCTCTGACCTGCTTGACGAGCGAGTGCGTCCACGAACTGGGCAATGCCAAGGCCAAAAATAAACCGGATTCCAGCGCCGCTCATCGAAAGAACAGAGTTGACCAGCGACAAAACGCCGACCATCAAGAACCAGCTCGCGCCAGCTTTGACCGCACGTTCCGCGCGCAGCTTTTGTTCCACGAGGTTAGTAATTGATGACTGTGTGTTGTTGCTGAGCCCGACTCCTGGACTGGCCATATTGGCGCTCCGATAAAAGCAGAATTTGTCGGGGAAGTTCGTAAATCCTACCATCGTGGCTGGCGCGATCAACCGGAAACGGGGGTTTGGAAAACCTAGGTAACTATCGATATCAGGCGTTCAGTCTTAGGCAGAACTTCGCCGATTTGTACTGCATTTACCCCGGCTGAGTTGAGCGTTTTTTGCAGTTCGGCCGAGCGTGCTTCGCCGATAGCGATGAGCAGGCCTCCGGAAGTTTGCGGATCAAAGAGCAGATTTTTAATGTCATCAGGAATATTGGCTTTGTAATCCACAACGCACTCTGCGAACTTGCGGTTGGCATTCAGCCCGCCTGGAATGTGACCGGCGCGAACGCATTCAATTGCGCCTTCGAGTATGGGGATTCGGTCCACGTGAAGCGTGGCAGAGACATTTTCGGAAGCGAGCAGCATTTCTCGGACATGCCCGACCAGACCGAAGCCGGTGATGTCGGTAAGGGCGTGAACGGGTCGTGAGCCGGGCGTCCTGCCCGTCTCCCCATTTACTTCTTTATTAAATCCTTCTTGATTAAATCCTTCCTGATTAAACCGAGCGATCACTTCGGCGGCGGCTTTATTCAGCGCCGTCATTGATGTCACTGCGCTATCAATCCACGCTTGCTTTGCGACTCCTTTTTTGATTGCAGTCGAAATCACTCCGGTTCCTAAAGCTTTTGTGAACAGCAGGCGGTCTCCAGGTCGGGCACCGCCATTTTTCAGCACCTGCTTCGGATTGATGCTGCCCGTGACCGAATATCCGAATTTCGTCTCTTCATCGCGAATGCTGTGGCCGCCGATAATGGTGCAGCCCGCTTCGACCATTTTCGATAGCCCGCCCGCGAGAATTCGCTCGAGGATTTCGAGGTCACCCTTTTCCGGAAAGCAGACCAATGCGAGAGCGGTCAACGGGCGCGCGCCCATGGCGTAAATGTCACTGAGAGAATTTGCTGCCGCGATCTGTCCGAAGGTGTAGGGATCGTCAACGATGGGCGTAAAAAAATCCACGGTCTGTACCAGCGCCGCGTCAGGCGCGATTTGATACACTCCGGCGTCGTCGGCGTGATCAAAGCCGACAAGAACATTCGGATCATGTTGCCGGGCTAATTTCCCAAGCACCTTGTCCAGCGCCGCCGGACTCAGCTTGGAAGCTCAACCCGCGGCTTTTACCGTCTCCGTAAGGCGGACGGTTTTAATTTGCGACATGGAGACATTGTAGAAGAACGCGGCTCAGGATCGCGGCTAAGTAAAGACCAGATCGGCCACGGATTACACGGATTTTGAATTGTTTCGAATTCGGGTTTCGCTTTAGCCGAGATTTATCGTTGATGCGTGAAATCCGCGGCCTACTTTGCAGTTACATCCGTGATCTGCAGTTCGGGATAGGTCTGGTTCCACTGCTCACTCACGTGCTCAAAAATCAGCCGAAAAGGTTTGGTCTGGCCGGAGGCTAAGGGTACCGCCGCAAGGTCCACTGTGTCAGGGTAAGGTCCGCTGGTTCGCAGGACTTTGATTGGGACCTGCTCAACCTGCGCAACCTGGCGGTACGAATCTCTGAAGATCACGCGCACGATGGCGTGGGTGACATCTTTCTTGCCGGTGTTCGTAATGTTGCCGTCAACATATGTGACGCTGGCGCCCACAAAATTCTGTGACTGACTCATTTTCAGATCGGAGAATTTGATCTCGGCTGCGTACGGCGGAATTTGTGGCGCGCTCTTCGGGCTCTGCCGAAGAAGAAGAGCTACCAGCAGCGCTATCGACCCTACGACGAAGATCGCAACAATGATGAACCGCCGGCTGTGGTCGGGCTCTTGGGTGCCCGGGGATGGCTGAATAAGATCGAGACCGCCCATGTCTGGATTGTATTGATTATGGAAATTTCGGGCTATTTCCTGATCAGAGTGGTATGGCTGGCCACGCATCGCCAGAGATTGTTATCGAATACCCAGGTATCAGTGAAGCGACCTCGGTGCTCGAAGGGGCGGCCCTTATATTTTCCTTTTGTGTGGTAAGTCCCCACAACCACGGCGGCACCGTGATAAGTAAACACTCTCACGTTTTCGTTGGCTATTAAACTGGCCTGATAAGCAGGGTCTTTCAAGTCGGCCAGAAACTGCGCCTTGGTCGTGACCGTACCGTCGTAGTCGGTATAGATGAACGTGTCGGGAAGCAGATTACCGACGGCCGCGGAGTCGTGTTGCAATTGGGCTTGGTTCCAGGCATTTTCCAGAGCCATGATTTTGCTTTCGTCAGCCTGGTCTGCGGCTCGCACCAACGGAGACATGAACAATGCAATTACTGCAGCCTTGAACAGGAAGCGCATGCTTCATGTTAATCAGGAAGCTCGACTCAAGACAGTTATCTGGAAAGATGCCTGGTTCGGGCTGCGTCTATTCGCCGCCAACGGTGAGACCGTCAATGCGGAGCGTTGGGGATGCGACTGAGCCGCGGAATTCCAGATCGTTGGCAATCTCTGAAATGTTCAGGAACATGTCTTTGAGATTACCAGCCACAGTGATTTCTTCGACTGGATAGGTAAGCTCGCCTCCGGAAATCCAAATTCCAGATGCGCCGCGAGAGTAATCTCCGGTGACGAGATTCACGCCCATGCCAAGAAATTCCGTGACGTAAAGGCCTTCTTTCACATCACCGATAAGTTGCTGGGGAGTTCGGGCTCCGGGATGCAAAAAATAATTGCCCGGACCAATCCCGGGAGTTCCAGCGAGCCCGCGCGATGCGTTGCCCGTAGTTTGCAGGCCCAGCTTCTTCGCCGTGTAGATATTCAGCACATACGACTTCAGCACGCCATTTTCGACCACCACCGTGCGGCGCGTAGGAATGCCTTCGCCATCGAATGGGCTGGTTCCGAAGCCGCCAACGATGGTTCCGTCATCAATCACCGTAACTTGCGGCGCCGCGATCTTCTGACCGAGCTTGCCTGCCAGGAACGACGCACCGCGGTACACAGAGTCTCCATTTACGCCTTCGAAGATGTGGCCGAGAATCGAATTAGCGACTAGCGGATCGAAAATGAGCGGCACTTGCTGCGTCTTTACCTTGCGTGCGCCCAAGCGGCGGACCGTGCGCTGGGCGGCGACTTTGCCGACATGCTCAGGAGATTCAAGCCGGTCCAAACTGCGCGCTACCGAAAACCAGTAGTCACGCTGCATGCCGCCGTTTGAGTCTTGAGCGATCGGAATCGCAGCTACCGAGCAGTAAGAACGCCTGAATTCGCCGACAAAACCATGCGAGTTGGCGAGAATCCTGTGGCCGGTGGCGGCATCGAATGATCCGCCTTCTGAGTTCTTGATTCGTGGGTCGGCTTCAAGGGCGGCTTTTTCGGCCCGGCGCGCGTAGCTGATGCGCTCTTCGCCGGGAAGCGAATATACGTCTGATGAATAGAGATCGAGATCGCCGGAAAGCGAACCGAGTTGCGATGGCTCTGGGATTCCGGCGAACGGATCTTCCGAAGTTATTTTTGCCAGTTCAAGCGCCGAACTCAACATGCGATCGAGGCCTGCAGGTGAGAAGTCGCTGGAATGCGTGCTGGCGGCGCGCTTTCCGTTGAACACGCGCACACCAATGGACTTTGAACCCGATTCTTTCAGCGTTTCAACCTCGCCGAGGCGTACGAGCGTAGAGAACTCGTCACCTTCACGAATCGCGCACTCGGCGGCAGTGGCTCCGCCTCGCATGGCGCGTTGGACGATGTCCTGAGCAAGTTGTTTCAGGTCAGTTTCAGTTTGGGTCTCAAGAATTGTTTCGGGCATAAGAAAATTCGGAAATCAGAACCGATTGCAGATTTGAGATTTTAGATTTTAGATTTTAGATTTGTCCGGAGCTTCAGGTTTGAAACCGAGGCCGCGGGGATCCCGTAATCTGAAATCTACAATCTGAAAATATTGAATTTGAAATCTACAATCTGAAATCTTCAATCTGAAATCTTCAATGTTTAATATCGAAATCCGACTTCTACATTCTCACTTCTGCATTCCGCTTTACTGCATAAATCCGCCGCTCTCGCGCTTGGCGGTTCCGCCAACGGTCAGCCGATCGAGCTTCGTGGTCGGCATGCCAACACCTACAGGGACCGCCTGACCATCCTTGCCGCAGGTTCCGACGCCTTCATCGAGCTTCAGGTCGTTCCCAACCATCGAAACCCGCGTCAGGGCGTCCGGGCCATTGCCGATCAAGGTTGCACCGCGAATCGGCGCGGTCACGTGACCATCTTCGATCATGTAGGCCTCGGAGGCGGAGAAGACAAATTTACCGTTTGTGATGTCCACCTGGCCTCCGCCGAAATTCACCGCATAAATCCCACGCTTCACGGAGCGAATAATGTCCTCGGGTTCATCCTCGCCTGCCAGCAAATAAGTATTGGTCATGCGCGGCATCGGGATGTGCTCGTAACTTTCGCGGCGCCCGTTGCCCGTGTCGGCCATTCCCATCAGTCGTGCAGAAAGCTTGTCACTGAGGTATCCCTTTAGAATTCCTTTTTCGATCAGGACGGTTTCCTGCGTGGCGTGACCTTCGTCGTCCACATTGATAGAGCCGCGGCGCCAGGGCATGACGCCGTTGTCCACAACCGTGCATTTTTCGCTGGCGACCTTCTTGCCGATTAAACCCGCGAATGCGGATGTCTGCTTGCGATTGAAATCAGCTTCGAGCCCGTGACCGACTGCTTCATGAATTAGAACTCCAGGCCACCCAGGACCGAGCACGACTTCCATTTCGCCCGCAGGAGCTTCGCGGGCATCGAGTTGCAGAATTGACTGTCGCGCCGCTTCTTTCGCAAAATACTCCGGCGTTTTCTCGCCAAAGAAGAAATCCAGGGCTACACGTCCTCCGCCGCCCGAGCTGCCACGAGCGGAGTTGGCTTCCGTCTTTGCTATGCAGGAGACGTTAAGACGGGCCAGCGGTTGCGAATCTTCGGCAAACGTCCCATCAGATCCAACCACGAGAATGCTGCGCAACTCATCGGCGTAGCTGGCGCGGACCTCTTTAATCCGCGGATCGTAAGCCCGAGCCGCAGTATCCGCGCGCATCACCAGTTCCACTTTGGCGGTGATCTCGGCATCGACCGAGGGCAAGGTCACGGGATATAGACTTCGTGCGGCTTTCTGTTGGAAGCCCGCACTGGGCGTCTTTGCCGGACCTTTGGCAATCAGAGCCGCGGTTCGCGCAGCATGCAGAATTCGCGCCGATGAGAGATCGTCAGTGTAGGCGTATCCGGTGCGCTCGCCGGAGATAACCCGAATGCCGCATCCTGCCGAAATGCCCTGCGAGGCCGACTTGACCATGGATTCGTCCACGCCCAGCGAAGTCGAGGAAAGATACTCAAAATAAAGGTCAGCATAGTCGCCGCCCGCCGAAAGCGCCGCTGCCAGGTAGTGCTCTAGGTCGCGGTCGCTCAAGCCGTAATGCTGAAAAAAGAAATGATTGTTGTCCACGGTTATTGGATGACCTCACGCCAGGAAGGGACTCGGTGAGCTTTATTATCCCACATATGTTCGCGTCGGCCAGCACCTGTCCGGGTAGTGGTGCAGTTGAAATCCAAAGGGTTATGAATCCGTTCGTGCCATGTGTGAAACTCTTTCCAATGGACCTCGGACATGCGAAGTACTCCATCTCCGGAGAGAGCAACAAATGCCTGCTGCACTTGTGGTCGCCCGAACGGAATGTAGTGCGCCGGGTTTTGGATATCGAAACCAAGGGCGACACGTTGCGTGTGACCGTTCAGCGCATGGGACAGGCGCGCCCTACCAAGCTTGATATCTGTCGCGAACGCGATGCACGCACGGCTTCCACCAAGCGTGCTGCGCGAGTCTCTTACCAGCGCACGCTCGAACGAGTGTTGCGAAAACAATTTCCTGAGCTCACGATTGCGCAGCTCAGCACTGCAATGGATCTCGAGAAATCATTCGGGCCGGTGTATGCGCGTGGTCTGGTGAAACGTGGGCAATCTGCATTCGCTGTGTTGGGTGTCAACCGTCAGGAATTGCAGTCATCCATTGATGCCGCTTTGACGTTCGGAATCCTGTGGCTGGACCTCTGCCGCGAAGTGCAGGCAGGCGAGCTGGTCGTCGAGGGGCTTAAATTGTTTATTCCAGGAGGATGCTCGGTACTGGTGCGGGAACGAATGTCACACCTGAATGCCAGCATGGCCAAGTGGCAGCTTTATGAACTGGAGGAGCGCGGCGAAGACCTCAAGCGCATCGAAATTTCCGACGGGGGAAATATTTCTACGCGTCTGATTCGATGTACGGATCAAGCCGACATCCACGAACGCCTCTCCGCGGCTATTGCGCTGGTGAAAACCTTAATGCCGGAAGTGGAAGTTGGAATTTTGTCGACGGCAGAAGCTTCGTTTCGTTGTCATGGCCTGGAGTTTGCCCGAGCCCGATTGTCGGCAAAGCCGGGGGATTTCCGCAGCACTCCGGAAATTGTGTTTGGAACCGGACCCAGTGAGCGGGTTCTCGACGGCAACAACTTTGCGCATCTCGAGCGGCTCATTCGGAGCATCGGCGAAGTTCGTCACGCTGAAGGACCGGGCGAGAGCCGTTGGTGGCGACTGCATCCCGAGCGCTGGCTGGAGTCGCTCGTGATCAAAAATGTTTGCGCCCTGGATGATCAACTCGATGCGCGCTGGTGCTATTCGCAGGTACCCGCGTTCTCTGCCTCGGACCGCGCGATGATTGACGTTTTGGCGGTGACTCGCGAAGGCAGATTGGCGGTTGTCGAACTGAAAGCGGATGAGGACATTCACCTGCCGCTGCAGGGACTTGATTACTGGTCGCGCGTCGCCTGGCATCATGCTCGCGGAGAGTTTCAGCAGTTCGGATACTTTGCTGGACGCGAACTTTCGCCGCAAAAGCCGCTGCTCATGATGGTAGCTCCCGCGCTGCGCGTCCATCCCGCGACCGACACGCTCTTGCGCTATGTCTCGACGGAGATCGATTGGCTGGTGCTGGGAATCGACGAACGGTGGAGGAAAGACTTGCGAGTCGTATTCAGAAAAAGACCGGAACGCGCACTGCTCAAGATGGCTGTCTGAGTCCTGGTCCTGCCGCAATCATTTCCAGATTCCCAACACTCTTCGCACGTCAATCAATTGCCCGAGATGGTGGGAATTATGGTCGGCCATAAGCATTGCCTCGCGGAGAATTGTCTGAGCTTCTCCCCATTCAATTTTCGCGAACAGATCAGTCTTTTGATCATTGACCAACTTTTTCATCGCGTCCAAATCTTCGCGAAAGGACTTCACGCTCGCGTCCCAAGCGGTTGGGCTCGGAGGCGCCGGTTTCTTCGGCCAGTACGCGTCCGGCCACTTCAGCTTCTTATATTTGGGATTTCGACTGAAGTCGAGAATGTCATGTTGCGCAATGCGCATATGCTCAAGCAGCATCCATGCAGAGTGCGGCAATCCGTTGGGAATTTCGCCGTAATATTTTGGAGGAAAGGCTGCGACTACGTCATCGAATGCAGCGTGCGCATGTCCGCCATCGAGTAATTCAAGCAGATGCTTGCGAAGAGATTGGTCCTGGTTCATAGGTGCGAAGATTTTAACTCCAGAGATGGAAAACGCGAGATCGCGGGGAAGTCTGGTCTGGATTGTGCAGACCAGTCGCAATTCGCATCGAGGATAGAGGACCGAGCCCCTGCGGCCTAATTCACGGGCATGGGTACGGAATAGGTGGAGTCGGAGGTGTACCCGGGATATAAGTCCCAGACGTTCCGGGTGAGTCTCCAACGGCCGGCGTTCCGGGAATGTAGGTGGCAGGCGTGCCAGGACTACCCGGAACAAAGCACGTGCCGTGCTCCACGGAGGCGGGCATCGGCGAAGGTGGCGGACGGTTGGGTACAGGCGCTGCGGAAGCCGCTGCTGCATTCTCAGCCAGCGAGGTTTGTGTTTGCGCCAGAGTCACGGGCTGCGGAAGCGATATTTCCAGCGGCGAGCCCTCTTGAACATAAAAATGGTGGCTCCCGGCCAGCAGCACAAATGAAACTACCGCACCAGCGCCCAAGCCTGCCAAACTTCCAATCCCTAACCCCTTCGGTGTGCTCGAAGTCAGAGTAGTGCCGCCCAGAGTAGAACTCTGAGTTGTGTGCTGGGCGGCGCCGATCGCCGCGCCTATGCCGAGGCCTGCCAGTGGTGCGACAAGAATACCTGCTTTCTGCGCAGGCGAAGGGTTATTCCATGGCGTGCCTTCGTCACTTTGCATGTTTAGCGGCCCATTGATCGTGGCCACGTATCCATTGGGAAAGACGACTGAGACTGACTGCATCAGGAACTCGCCCCGGTTGCCGCGGCGGGCAAGCTTCTCAACTTTTGCTTGCACAAATGTTCCGGCCGGTATGACTACCTGGTTTGAAACGATGACCGGAGCCGTTGTCTGGGCAAATATCTCATCACCCCGATGAATGATATGACTATCCACCGGATGCGAGAGCGCCAGGGCGAGATGAGTGCCGGCTGGAATCGTGATCGGCGCCTCTCGCGTGGCACTTGGAGACACTTGTGCACCAGTATCCGGAGACTGGCTAGCTGACAGTGCGTCCTTCTGAGCCGTACAAGTGGCCACCGCGAACAGCATCATCAGCGAAAGGGTACACAGTTTCAGAGTGAATAAACCAGAAGAGAAGAAACCACCACTGCTTGCGGTCATGGCGACCTCCTGCGAAGCTCATTCAATGAGAGCCTTCGCTGGCGCGGGCGGAAAGTTTGCTCGTCCTTCTAAATTGAAGCACAGAGCAGGGCGAAAGATGCCTAGAGATTTAGCGTAAATACGTAAAACATAGACGCCGAACTATCAAGATTTGTAAAGAGCAAATGGCTGAAAGTGATGCGAATAAGTTAGGCGAGATCAAACAGTAGGACTTCTGAGTCTTCTGAGGCGTATATGGTGAGCTCCTGCTCCTCATTAATGGCGGCTCCGTCGCCTTGCTTTAGCAAATGTCCATTCAACTCGACTAATGGTCACTGAACCGTCGGTGCCGTCGGGAGACGCGATCAGACGAAACCTTCCGCGCTTTTCTGATTGCGAAAACGGCTTCTGTTCATAGCTCGGATCGTGTCCCTTACGATCCGGTGCAATCCAAATTTGCAGAAGATGAACGGATTCCTTGGCCGAAGGATTGGCTTCACTGTGCCGTACCCCGGTTCCGGCGCTCATGCGCTGTCCATCGCCCGGGTGGATGATCGAGCCGTTCCCCATGTTGTCTTTATGGGCGAGAGCGCCTTCAAGGACATAAGTGATGATCTCCATGTCGCGATGGGGATGCATGGGAAAGGCTCCGCCAGGTGCGATGACGTCTTCGTTGATCACACGCAACGAACGGAAGCCCATCCAGCGCGGGTCACGATATTGGTCGAAGGAAAATGTGTGCCGGGTATCAAGCCAACCAGAGTCGCTGCCTCCGCGCTCACTTCCGGGACGAATTTGGATCATAAGCAGAAATTGGATGTTCGAAATCAGAATGCCGAGATGACTGCGCCATAACACGTTGTAATCACCGCCGCCACAAGCAACCAGATTCCGGAAGACGCAACACCTGAGTAGAAGTATTTGATCTAAAGGCGCCGTTGCTGCTGCCGATGTTCTCCGTTCAGAGGACAGCTATGCGCGCGTGTGTGGATTTTCTGGTCATCGGCTGCGTGCTTTTCTCGGGCTGCGGGAGCGGTCCGGAGTCGGGTATTGGATTCATCAATGAGACGCAACATTCCGACGCTCAGTTGTGGAGCTTATGGAAAGCAGCGCAAACGAACCTCTCTCGACAGATTGATATAAATCCGCTGGAGCGGCAATTCCACAATGCCGCCCCTGAGATGTTGCCGGGAGATCCGCGGTCTTTGAATGTTTCGCCGCATCAGCTGGTGGTTTCATCACAGCCGGACGTCCCATCTACGGCTCTTTATGCAGCTGCCGGGGTCAACCGACCCGATCCGACAGGACTCATTCTCTGCCCAGAGCCTTGCAATGTCAGCTACGCAGCGGCGTATTCGCAGTATTCCCGGCGGGCCAGCCGTTACGCTGCTTCATGGGAATTCGCCGGAAACAATTTTGACGCACTCGTGCAATATGAGTTTGAAAATCAGATTCTGAAAACGCTGGGATACGACATGAAGTGGAGGTGAGAATCACCTCTTGAAAGAGGCTATTCGTACGCCAGTGCATCGATCGGGTCTTTCTGCGCGGCCTTAAATGCGGGATATATGGCCCCTGCCAAAGATCCGATGATGGAAATGACCACGGCGCGAATGATCCATGCAGAAGTAATATCCACGGGTAAGGTCGTCCGTTTTTCGATGGTGGCGCTGGTTGCAAAGCTGATCAGGATTCCGACTATGATTCCGCCCACGGCCAGCAGCGCAGTCTCGCGCAGAATCGCGTCAATGATGTAGAACCGCGATGCGCCTAAAGATTTAAGGATCCCAATCTCGCGCGTACGCTCCATGACCGCGGCATACATAGCCTGAAAAATCACAATAAATCCAATCGTCACTGAGATCCCAATCACGATACGGATGAATGTCGAGAGCATGGGAATATTGTCAGGCGTGAGCATGGAGAGATATTCGCTCATGGAATGCACGCCGTAGGTTTCCATGTGTGGAATGCTTTTGATTTCACCCAGCACGGCGTCGGTGTTGGCCGGGTCGTCGGCTTTTATGTAAAACGCGGTTGCCCGGCCGGTCGCGCCATTGAGCTCCTGCAACTTGGATAATTGAAGAAAAATGCGCGCGCCTTGACCGTGGGTTACGATTCCGCAGATACGAAAGTTC
The DNA here is from genome assembly GCA_003224835.1 of Acidobacteriota bacterium. Lineage (GTDB taxonomy): Bacteria > Acidobacteriota > Terriglobia > Terriglobales > Acidobacteriaceae > Gp1-AA145. Next base: position 12,677 of record QHZX01000299.1, read on the forward strand.
TGGTTTAGCAAGTTGACGGTATCTCCAACCTTCGCGTGATTACCGTTCGCATAAATATCATCAACCAGAATGACGTTGTCCCGTTGAAAGGTCCCACCCTTCAAATAAGTAAAACGATGAAGGGCTTCGAAGCTGTGCAGGTCGATGCCAAATATGTTTTGCAGATGCCCACCAGAGGTCGATACCTGCATCAGAACAGGCGAGACTACGGCCACATGCGGCTGCTTAGCAATGATTTCCCCGATCTTTACAGGCATCGGTGCACTGGTGAGGCCCACGATGTTGGAAGCGCCCGGCGGCAGCACAATGACATCGGCTCCGATTCCAGCCTGGCGCGATCGCGAATCATTCAGCAAACCAATGGAGAAGCCAACGATTAAGAGGATAAGCGCAACTTCAAGTGCAATCGCGGCAATGCTGATGACTGACCGCACAGGCCGGTTAGCCAGGTTGGCGACGATCATCTTGTTCATCATGGGAAGTAGCTCTTAGCTGATTGCAGATTTTAGATTGTAGATTTCAGATTAAACAAATCGCTTAAGGGCTGGATCACGCCTTCTGCATTTTCAACCTAAAATTCTGCCTTTGACTTTCAATCTGCAATCTAGAATCTACAATCTGAAATCAAATTGATTTACTTCTGCCTTCTGCATTTCTAATGTGATCCGCCGCCAACGGAGGATTGCTGTTGGTCGAGATGAATCTCCTGCGCCCCGGGTGGTTTTTCCAGCACGAACTTGGTGTTGTCGAGCGGCAAATTGATCTCCAGCTTCACCATGTGCAAGGTGATGTCGTACTCCTCCTCGGGGCGGCGAATCTCAATCACCGACGGAAACAAGACGGCATTGTAGTCCTTGTAATCGCTATAGCTGGCATCGGTAACAATCTCTCCTGCCTGGTTGTAAATGAGCTGCCGGTTGGGCAGCAGGTCCACCCGGCTAAAGACAATTTTGCGCGAGAGCCAAGCTTCACCATTTCCAGTTTGGATCACATCAAGTACGTAGTCAGCTTGTTGGAATTTACGATTCTTATCGCCGCTCACGATTTCGGTGCCGTTTTCCATGACCGCGAGTTCCCCGCGTTCCTGGTCGATCGGTCGCAGTAATAGCGCGTCATAAATAATCTGCGGACGCAAATTTTGCAGCGGTTGCTGCGGATTGGGCACCACCACGTCATTCCGGCCCACCACGAACCGGTTCTTCGGCGGAATTGAAACTTTGAATTGGCGGCCGTCGCTGACCATGTCAAAGGCAGTGTTGCGGAGTATCGGCAGCAGTCCGATCATGCGCAGCATGGCCGGTTTGCGCGCCAGCACGTATCCACGGATTTCTTTGTACTCCGTTATTTTGCCTTTTTTAGCACCACCCACGGAGGTATCAATGTCGACCGTGGCCTGCATGGTCTGGATTTTGGCTGCTTGTGAGTTGATGTAGGCGATCAGCTGTTCCTTAGTGGCCGATTTCAAAGCCACAGGACTCATACTTTGCTCGACGCGGCGAGTGCGAAAAAGACAGCCGGTGGTCGAAAAAACGCTCAGCAGAAGCAAAATTGTGCAGTATCGATGGAATAAGGACATTCGGCTTACAAACCCATTAGAAGACAGTATATAGAGATGGCGATTGAGAGGGATAGGCTTCGAGGAATTTGTGGCCTGACCCTGCGTAGTTATTTCGAGCGACCTAGGCCGAACTCACCGTTTGGCAACTGCGCGCCGTAATGCGGCCACATTCCGATTGTGATCTTCCAGGTTATTTGAAAATCGGTGGTGACCATTGCCGTCGCTCACAAAATACAGGAATTTAGTGTCGCCTGGGCGCATTGAGGCCTGCAGCGAGGTTTTCCCGGGATTCGCAATCGGACCCGGCGGCAATCCGATGTGGTGATAGGTGTTATAGGCGGAATTGAAGCTCATATCGTTGTGATGCAAGGCACCGCTATAGTTTCCCTGCAGCAGTTCGGCATAAATCACGCTAGGATCCGCCTGCAATGGGATCCGGCGATTCAACCGGTTTTCATATACGCTGGCAACTTCCTGACGTTCGTCCGGGACCGCGGTTTCTTTTTCGACGATCGATGCCAGAGTGACGACGCGGTGTACGTCATCTCTCAATCCAAGCTCTGCCGCAACCCGGCGGAATTGCTTCACCATTGTTGCGGCCATTTCGTGCATACTCTGCGCGCGGGTGAGCTCATAGGTATTGGGAAAGAGATAGCCCTCGAGCGATTTGGCTTGTGGGTCGAGATCTGAAATTAATGCTGTATCCGACATCGCAACTTTCAGGAAATCAGCGCGCGATCCCAAGCCGGCGCTCTCGATTGCCGCCGCGATGTCGAACAAAGGCGTTTGTGGATCTCAATTGCATTAGCGCCGCGGTCGAAAAGATATTCTCCAGCCTTGAGCGATGGCCGGCGGTGAAGCGCATGCCAGAGCACAAAAGCTTCTGAACTGCGAATTACGCCTGCGGACTTCAATTCGCGAGCGGCGCGACGGGTGGAGTATCCAGTGCGGAGCATGACAAATTTTTGTCCATCCGGCGACATCGGCAGCCACAGGGCCCAGGCCAACCACGCAGCAGTTGCCATCGCGCACAGCAACAGAAATGTGAGGAGCTTCCGCATTCCATTTCTAGTTTAGAGGATTGCTGAATTGAAGCTGGTTTACGAAAGGACTAACAGGTTGAGGGACTTTCGCGGAATGTGCGCTTCAAGCCTTAGGCATGACGGAGGATTAGGGCTGCGGTCCGGTCCGGGACGTGTGACCAGGAATGCCGCACTCCTCGCAAAACACCGCGAGAAATGGGGCACCCTCAAGTTTTATTGTGAGATATATTTGACCGGCGGAAATGAGGGCGAACCGCCAAAGAACCAGAGTTCCGGCCCGACCCTGCGTGGTAGAATCTCTCCAGCAGTTCTCCCGAGAGTTCCCCTTTGATTGAGCTGGCCCCATCGATTTTATCGGCGGATTTTGCGCACCTGGCAGACCAGGTTGCGCGCGCGGCTGAGGGCGGCGGGACGATAATCCACGTGGATGTGATGGACGGCCATTTTGTCCCGAACATTACACTCGGGCCGCAATTGGTCTGGATTTCGGTGCACGTAGAAGCGTGCCGTCATCTTGATCGAACCCTGAATTTGATCAAGAGCCACGATTGCCATGGAGGCGTGGTCATCAATCCAGCGACTCCGGTTGAGATGTTGAGCGAGGTCCTGGACGTTGTGGATTATGTGCTCGTTATGTCGGTAAATCCCGGTTTTGGAGCGCAGCCTTTCATCCCCAACTCTTTGCATAAGCTTCGTAAAATTAGGGAGTTACGCGAACAAAGAAACCTGAATTACCGGATCGAAGTCGACGGCGGGGTGGCGCTTGACACCGTGGCAAAGGTAGTACGGGCCGGGGCAGAAATTCTGGTGGCGGGCAACGCTGTGTTCAGCCACGGCGATCCAATGATTAATGCCCAAAATTTGCTGAAGGCAGCGTTCGAGGCGACGCTGCAGAAAGTGTAGCGCGGACGCCCTCGTCCGCGAGTTGATTGGCACCAGCAACAACAGGTTCCTCACCGCTAAAGCGGTTCGGAATGACAGAAATTTTTCTTTTGAGGTTTTCATGTCCTTGCGAATTACCGTGATTGCTCTGGCCGCGACGCTGGCGCTCACAACCGCATGCACCAATAAGAAGGTCAATAATCCGTTGGCCAAGGTCGATTCCAAACAGCCCGACAAAGTTCTGTTCGACCGCGGCATGGATGCGATGAAGCACAACCACTTCGACATCGCGCGCCTGGACATGCAGACCCTCATCAACACTTATCCGGACTCCGAATTCATTGCGCGCGCAAAACTGTCGCTGGCGGATTCATGGTATGCGGAAGGCGGTACCGCAGGTCTGGCGCAGGCGGAGCAGGAATATGAGGACTTTGAAACCTTCTTTCCCAACATGCCTGAAGCCGCCGAGGCCCAGGTGAAAATCGCCAATATCCATTACCAGCAGATGGAAAAGCCCGACCGCGACTTCACCCACGCGGTTCGCGCCGAGCAGGAATATCGCAAGGTGATCATGCAGTATCCCGACAACCAGAAGATGGTCGGGGAAGCCAGAAAAAGGCTGCTGCAGGTGCAGGAAGTTATCGCCGAGCGCGAGTTCCGCGTTGGCCGTTTTTATTTCCTCAAAGGCTCGTACCCTGCTTCCATAGCCCGCTTGCAGTCGCTGGTGGAACGTTATCCGCTTTACAGCAAAGCCGACGAGACGCTGTATATGGTGGGACAGGCGTACGAAGGTGAGATCACGATGTTGAAAAACATGGAAAAGGTCGAGCGCCTGCAGATGGAACGCGTTCACAAAGTGAATGAGGATGTGCTCAAGATCCACAAGCTTGAGCGCGAGCGCATGATCACAGATTTCACTGACAAGGCTACTGAGGCGTACTCAAAGGTGATTACCCGCTACCCAGCGATGAACCGCGCTGACGATGCGCGCATACGCCTTGCGGCACTGAATCAGCCGGTCCCGCGCCCGACGAAAGCTGCACTCGCGTTGAACAAGGCCGAGGAAGCCGGGCGCGGCGAACGAACCATGTTGAGCCGCTTGATGAGTGGCTTTGAACGTCACCCCGACACTGCTCCTGCGGCAAGAATTGGCGATCCTACTCTGACCGACCCAACTCCGGTCAGCGCGACTGGAATGATCCAGGCAGCCAATCGGGTTGCGATGGGCAGCGGCAAGGGAGGAAATGATTCCATTTCTGTGCAAACGCTGAAGGGCACGCCCCCGCCAAATGAGCCAGCCCCGAGATCCGACGATCCCGCCGCTGATCCTGCTTCAACTGCTGCCGATCCAAACGCAGCTCCGGCGCAGCCCGATCCCAATGAATTGAAGCCGAGCGCCGCTGCTGCAGATCCGGCAGCAGCAACTGCCGCGCCAGACCCGAACGAACTGAAGCCCGAAGCGAAGCCGGACCAGCCTGCACCAGCGCCTGCCCAAGTCAATGAACTTCAGCAAGGCAACGGAAATTCGACCGCGGCGGCGCCAGATGGTGCAGCAAATGCCGATGGCCAACAGCTTGCCGATGACAAGGACTTAGCTTCGAGCAAGCATAAGAAAAAGAAGGGACTGCTGCATAGAGTTATTCCCGGCAATTAGCGCCTGACCGACGAGAAAGTGCACTAAATATATTGGCCCGTCGTAACCTGTTAAACCTCTGGATTCATTGACTTAAGGTCTTATCCAAGTTACCTTCACCGTATCTCCTCCGGATAAGGACCTCCATTGGCGCGCATAGTACTGCTTGCTGACGACAGCGTAACTGCCCAGAACATGGGGCGCCGCATCATGACAGATGCGGGTTACGAAGTTATTACCGTCAACAATGGCTCTGCTGCACTCAAGAAAATTCATGAGAGCCACCCTGACCTGATTGTCCTCGATGTTTATATGCCGGGATACGGCGGCCTTGAGGTGTGTCAGCGACTGAAGGAATCCGAAGCGACCATGAAGATTCCTGTGCTGCTGACCGTGGGCAAAATGGAGCCTTTCAAGACCGACGAAGCCAAGAGGGTACACGCCGATGGCCACATCATAAAACCATTTGACGCCAGCGAACTTCTCGCTGCGTTGACCAGGTTGGAAGATAAAATTGTTCCGTCTGAAAATGGACGTGGACGTCGCGGCAAAGCTGAAACAGGTACAACAGTCATAAAAAGACCGCGGACCATTGGCGCGGCCGATCCGGCTCAAACTTTCGATGATTCGCACACTGAGCAAATCCAATATCTTGCTCGGGTAAAGCGGCGCCCGCCAGTTGACGAAGTCCCCGAAGCGCCCGATTCTCCATTTGCGCAAGCCCCCGCTAACTCAAGTCCGGCACTATTCGATCCTGAAACTACTGTGGAAATGCCAGCGGTGGTGCAAACGCCTTCATATGAACCGCCTGCGGCGACCGTAGTCCCGGAAGAACGCGATCGCACCGTTACTTTTGCTTCGGGGCCAATTTATGACCCGGAACCGAGCGTTTCAGCGTCGGGGGACAATCAATCGGTAGCGCTATTTCAGACTGAGACCGGGGAAGAAGCGGAGTCTCAGGCGAGAGCTGCCGAGGATATTGGCAGTTCGCGTTCTGACGCCTCGGAGTTTGATTCCGGGCCGTCAGGAATTGACAAGGTATTTTCAGCAACTCAAAGTGAATCCGTTGCTGCCTTTACTGTGGAACCTGATCTGGTCCCAGAGGGGGCAGCTGATTTCTCACCAGCGCCACAACAGGAACCTGCCCAGCGATGGGTGGCTGAAAACGTAGCCCATACTTCAGAAGAAGCAGCTCGTTCGCTGGAAGAGGAAATGCAACAGGCGACTGCGGCCAGCGAAGCGCCGGAGACCCAAGCACAATCGGGTTCCGAACCCACGCCAAAACCCGAGCCAGCTCTGGAAACTGAATGGCAGCCGCAATCGGCGCCAGAAACAGATTCGGGATCAGGTGCAGCATTTGCAGCGGCCGCATCGGCCTCGGAATCGTTTGCGCAGACGAATGCCATTAGCCTGAGCAGTTCAGAGTCTGAACCGCCCGCCGGGTCCGAGTCCTCAGCTGCCTGGGACAATTGGCAACGCATTCGCGACACAGTTATTTCCAAGCGTGCGAGCGAGGCTATTGCAGAATCGGCCGCAGCCATGACCGATACGGCGGCTTCATCTCGGACTGAATTACCTGCCAGTCAGCCTGTGAAAGAGGCGCCGTCGTCACAATCAGGACCAAATAATGACGCGCTTTCGAACATCGTGGACAGTGTTCTTGCGGAACTCAAGCCCCGGCTCTTAGCTGAAATCGCCAAGCAGATGGCTCAGGACAAGAAATAGGCCTGGTTCTCCACAGAGTCGTTCTTTCCCACAGCGATCTACTACTTCTCCCTAGCAATCGCGCCAGCTATATTCCTAAGAGCACAACTGCAGACGATCATCTTCCCTGCAGCTCGATACTTCCCTTGCCCATGGCTTTCGCCTCCGATTTCGCGCAAACCCTCAAACAGCAGGCTGATATCGTCCGCATCGTTGGCGGCTATATCAGCTTAAGGAAGTCGGGCGCGCAGAACTACTCCGGTCTATGCCCATTTCACAAGGAGAAGTCGCCATCGTTCTCGGTGCATGCAGCGCGGCAGTTTTACCACTGCTTTGGCTGTCAGGCTTCGGGCGATGTCTTCAGCTTCGTTCAGAAAATTGAGAACATTACTTTTCCTGAGGCGGTGC
>QHZX01000300.1 GCA_003224835.1 Acidobacteriota bacterium
TTCCGTGTGACACAAACTGCAGTTGCGATCACCGTAGCGGCGAAAACTTGGCCAACAAAAGAAAAAGCCCGGCGGTTTGCCGGGCTTTCTTTGTTCAACGAGTTTACTTGGTTTCGTTACCAGGTGTGGCAGTAAACTCTTTTGGTTTTGCAATTGGCCGCGCCGCACGGTTAGCTAGCGTCGGAGCACCTGCGGCTGCTCCATAGCGTTCCATCAGCATCGGAACCATCGCTCCTTCGGCTTCCTTGACGAATGTCAGGCGGCCTTCGGGGCTCAGATCGACGCGGACGAAATCTCCGAGCCGTATTTGACCGGTGGCAACCAGATTCGCCAGCGGGAACACCAAGTGGCGTTCGATCGCCCGTTTCAAGTGGCGAGCTCCGTAGCGCGCGTCTGTTCCCTCGCTCAACAGAAAGTTCTTCACTTTTGGTGTGCACGAGAAAACGAACTGATTCGCCGCCGACGCCATCAGCACTCGTTGCTGCACCATTCCGAGCTCGATCTCCAGAATCTGTTGCAGGTGCTCCGGCCGCAGAGTTTTGAAAACCACAACTTTATCGATGCGGTTCATGAACTCGGGCGTGAACTTTCGGCGAGCAGCTTCGACTGCCGTGCGGTCGATCTTTTCGTCGAAAGCCTCATCCACCTGGCTCGTCTTGGGAGCGAATCCGAAACCGCCCCCGACAAGGTTGCTCATCTCTCCAGCCCCCAGGTTCGAGGTCATAATAATGATGCACTGAGAGAGATCCACCCGGCGGTTGTCGCCGAGCGTGAGCGTAGCCTTGTCAAGGATGCCGAGTAAAAGCTGCCAAAGCGCGTCGGACGCCTTCTCGATTTCGTCGAACAGCAGAATCGACAATTTGAGCTTTTCCGTATGCCATTGGTTGAGCGCCTCCTGCGTTAGCAGGGGATGTGTTTCACGGTGGCCCAAGTAGCCCGGAGGCGATCCGATTAATTTTGCGATCTCATGCGAGTGCTGGAACTCGGCGCAATCGATCTTGATGCAGGCGCGCGCATCGCCGAACAGGGTCTCGGCCAGCGCTTCAACTACACGGGTTTTACCGGAGCCAGTGGGGCCCAGGAAGAGCAAATTTCCTACGGGGCGATTAGGGGCGTTGAGGCCAGCCAGGAACATTTGATAAATTTCGACGACCTTTTCGACCGCCGCATCCTGGCCAACGATTTTGCGCCGGAGCCCGCCTTCGAAATCTCGGGCATCACCGCTCCGGCGACTGGGATCAAGAACTGTGCTGGCAATGGTCTTCATACTGGTGCCTAGCTCTCCTTACTTTGGTTTGCGTATTCGGCTGCGTCGTTCCTCGGAGTGACAATTTTTGTCATATTCAGGTCCTGGCTCCGTGAGTCATTACAGCAACCATCTAGCCAACTTCAAACAAACGCGCAAACCTCACTTCTGCAACATTTAGATGCGAAGGTTGCATCGAGAGAGTCACTTACATTAGCAAGTGAGATCGTGTAAACGGAAATGTTTTGCGTAGGAAAAGGAACTCGCCTTGGATTTTCAAATCTGGCCTCCAGTCGCAAATTTGGTAACTGGAGCCCTTTGGACGGGCCTTTTTTTACAAACCCGAGACGAAGTGGCCGGCAATCTTTCCTGACGTTCGTGGTCTGGCGTAACTAGCAAGCAGAATTCCGCATCAGTAGCATCGAATAAGTCAATGTCTCTGGGAGAGGAACTTGCACCGGCCCCAACTTAACCTGTTTCTTGTTTTGGGTGTGGCTGCATTCGGCTTTGGAGTACTGCACCTTCGGACTGTGAGGGCAGCTGCCGCGCAGCAAGCAGCTCAACTGCTTCCCGCCAAAGCAACAACGACCGTGGCTCCCCTTCCGTTGCCAAAGCTTCCAGAGCCCGGAACTACGTTCTATGAAGCCCATCGCGGAGATACAGTCATCTCTGTAGCACGGCATTACTTGTACCAAACTTCTTACCTCACGTCTTCTGAGTTGGCCGAGGCGATCCGCGGCTCAAGCCCCGGCGTGCATGGCGCTTTTCTCAAGGCTGGACAGCAACTGACGATCCCGGGAATGCTAGACGGCCCGATCCTAGAAAAGTCCGTCGTTGTTCCTAAGGACTTTGAAGTACGGGCAATATACCTCACCGGACTGATGGCAGGAAGCGACCGCGGGATAAAGATTGTCCGACGCTGGCACGAGGTGGGCGGCAATTCCGTTGTCTTCGACGTAAAAGACAGCGACGGCACCGTCAACATTCCGTTCGAGCACCCGCTGATCGGCGCCCACAAAACCTACATTCACGATGTGCCGAAGTATGTTCGATTCCTGCACTCACAAGGTATGCACGCGATCGCGAGAATCGCTATTTTCCGCGATGAGCGTCTGGTCGTGTCGCATCCGGAACTGGCCATAAAGTCGAAGAGAACCGGCCAGCCCTGGCGGGAAAATGGGAAACTGGTTTGGACAGACCCCTCTCGGATTGAAGTCCAGGAGTATGACATAGCGTTGGCTGTGGCTGCGGCCAAAGCCGGAGCTGATGAGGTCCAGTTCGACTATGTTCGTTTCCCTGCCGAAGGCGACCAGAAGGATGCAGGCTTCTCATTCCAAAAATCACATCCTGAGTGGCAGCGTTCGGAGGTAATCGCCGACTTCCTGCGGCGCGCCTATACCACGCTTCACCCGAAGGGTGTTCTGCTCTCGCTGGATGTCTTCGGGATTATGGCTTGGCAGCGGTCGGTCGACCTTAACCACACAGGTCAGGACATCGTGCGGATGGCGAAATTCTGCGACGTTCTCTCGCCCATGATCTATCCATCGCACTTTTTCGGCATGGACAATATTGCCCGGCCCGGAGATGCGCCCGAGCACTTTATCGGCGAATCCATGGACCGTTTCCAGAAGATCACGCAAGGCAGCGGCGTAGTAATCCGACCTTGGCTGCAGGCATTCGCCTGGCGAACTAAAACCTACTCCCCAAAGTACATCGAAGTGCAGGTCCTGACGGCTAAGACCAAGGGCGGCATCGGCTTCCTATTCTGGAATGCCAATAACGACTACACCAAGCCCTATGCTGCCATGCCGGAAATGAAAACACCCAAAGGCCAGTACTTCCGCGGTGACGACCTGCCCGTGGGCGTGAAAATGGCAGTTGCGTATCCTGCGAACTAGCTCCCCAGTCAGTGTCCCGGCGGAAGCGCGATTTAAGCTGTGCTAGCATCGGCAGCAGAGACACTTCTCCATCAGATGTTCTTCGTACCTCAACTCAATTATTCGAGAGTCCTCGCACTTCTCTTTGCGCTGACTACGTGCCTACCCATGCGGGCTGCCGATCAACACTGGCTCCGAATTAGCTCCGATCACTTCATCGTGATCACCGACAGCGGTGACAAAGCTGGTCACGAAGTTGCGGCGCATTTCGAGCAGATGCGCGCCGTCTTCGGCCAGCTGCTGGCTCGAAACAAACTGCGGATGTCAAAGCCGATGGAAATCACCGCAATCCGCGGGGACAAGGATTATGCCCAACTGGCGCCTATGGTGAACGGACAACACATTACCGCGCCTGGATTCTGGCTTTCCGGTGAGGATCGCGTTTTTGTTGTGCTCAATGTTTCACAGCCAGACAGCTGGCGCGCAGTCCAACACCAATTCGCGCACTACATGCTGAATTACAACTATCCGCCAACTCCGCCATGGTTCGACGAAGGCTTCGCAGAGTATTTCGCCTCGCTGAATTTGGCTGCCAAGAACGCCGAATTCGGCGGCGACCCAGAATTGAATCCGGCCTACGAAACCGACCTGCTGGGCAATCAAACTGAGAGTAAGAATCTGAAATCGTTCACCGAAATTCTGACCAATCCGGTTTGGCTGGCCTGGCCTGATTTACTCACTATGAAGAACCGCGTCGTAAATGGACAGGAGGGAACGCACCACACGCTGTTCTATGCGCAATCCTGGATTCTGGTGCACTACCTGCTCAATAAGGACAAGATGTCGGATTTGGGCAAATATTTTGGCCTGGTTGAAATCCGGAAAGTCCCAGTCGAACAGGCAATTCAGCAGGCGTTTGGAATGACGGTGGCCCAACTCGATCACGAGATTAAGGACTATTTTCATTCGTTAAAACCGCTGTTCATCGCGCTCGATGCTTCGAAACAGCCGAATGCGGCTCCGATCCCGCAACCTGTTTATCAGTCCCCCCTGCCCTTTACCGTCGCAGATGTTGCGACCAGCTCAAAATCGATCTCGATTCCCGAAGCGCAAGCGCTCGTCAATGAAATGCAGTTGCGTATTCCGGAGCGGCGAGAGCAGTCGTGCGCTGGCCTGGGCTTACGTTCAAAGAGGCGACACCGCGAATGCGTTTGAGGAACTAAGTGCTGCGGTGCAGATCAATGGCAACGATCCCTGGACCCGCTTTGGTCTCGCGCTGGCCAGCTATCACTCCGGAGAAAAAGGCGCGAGGGTGCAAGGTCTCGCCAACATGATGGAGAGCCTGCACATTGTGATCGACGAATATCCCGATTTCGCTGAGGCCTACAACATGCTGGGCTGGGCACGCCTGACCGGAGGTGGCGCGAACGCGGCGCTTGAATCCATGAAGCAGGCAGTGCAGCTCAGCCCACGCGATGAGGAATATCAGTTGCGCCTCTCCCGAGCATATCTTGCCGCCAAGAAATTCGATGAGGCCACATCTACACTGGAGCGCCTGAAACTCAGCCAGGATCCTCGCATTGCGCAAGCCGCAGCCAAAGACCTGACCGATTTACCGTTCTTGAAAAAGTATGGAGTTCCACCCGAGGAAGCGGCGGCCGCTGCTAAACAGAGCCCGGTCGCCGCTCACAACCAGAATTCCACGAAGAATTCTGGTAAAGAAGACGATGACGATGACGAACAACAATCTCTGACCACCGACGCGAAAACCAGTGTGGATAAACGTCCCGTGAAGTTCCTGAAAGCAACGCTGGTATCGGTAGATTGTTCAAAAAGTCCTGCAGCAGTGCTATCCGTCTCACTTGAATTATCGCGCGGGCGGCAAGGTGGACGGAGACTTGGTGTCCATCGAAATCCCGGAGGCGGGGCATTGAACCATTCGTTGCGTGTCGAATGCAAAAACTAAAAACCCTTCCAGCACTTCTGGAAGGGTCCTGCAAGTGGATGCGGGGCTTGATCCGAATTCCCCCAACGCACTTTCAGTTGTTGGGTGAACTATCCGCGGACGACGTTGGCTGCCTGGAAGCCCTTCGGCCCCTTCAGCAAGTCAAATTCGACTGTCTCGCCCTCATTGAGAGTGCGATAGCCATTTTCCTGGATGGCGGAGAAGTGAACGAAAACGTCTTCACCCGTGGACCTTTGGATGAAGCCGTATCCCTTGGCCCCGTTAAACCACTTTACTGTACCCTTCTCTCTCACTTAAATTACTCCTTTCAGCCATTCGCTAAAAATTTGCTCAAGCCCTTCGGCGAGGCTTGCGCCTCAGAATCCCCCCTGAAGGCAGGAGCAGGTTGAATCAGGTCAATCTCTTGCTGCCGTAATCGCGCAAAAGTTCTGCTGGCTCACTGCCCTAAACTTCAGGCAGTGAGCACCAAATATTATTCAGGAACTTAGGTTTATGGCAAGAGAAATTTAAGCGTTTAATCGATTTAATAAGCCATATGGTGATATTTGGCCAAAATTGCCAATTATCTCAACGGCGATTTGCAGGCAAGTCTTTGATAAGATTCAGGAATTGTGCAACCAACGCACCTGGTTCCGAATGCCGATTCAAAGTCGCAAAGCGCTGCAACTTCGAAATGGAGCCGGACCCGCTATTACGGTCGCCTGTCCAGTTCTACTATCGGGTATTTGCTGCATACCGAAGTTCACACGTTTGCCTTCTCAGTTGCAGCCAACGCCATCCTGTCGTTTTTTCCCTTCGTCCTTCTGCTGATGACCCTGGTATTACGCGTATTTCACTCGCCGACCATGTTCAGGGTCATCGTCGAATTGCTACGAGATTACGTTCCCTCCGGACAGGAATTTGTGATTCGCAACCTGAGCGCCCTAGCGACCGCAAGAAATCGCCCTCAGCTAGCTTCCTTCTTCATTTTGCTCGTTACTTCCACGGGAATATTCATGCCGCTGGAAGTAGCCTTGAATCGAATCTGGCGTTTCCCTAACAATCGTTCCTATTTGGGGAACCAAATCATTGCTTTGGGCTTGGCTTTTGCCTGTGGAATTCTGTCGTTGATTTCGATTGCGCTCAGTGCAGGAAACGTGTTCCTGCTTCGAATGCTTGCCTTCGGGCACGAATTATTCCTGTTTCGAATCCTCGACTTTATGACTGCAAAGGTCTTTGCCACCATCACCAGCATGGCGATCTTTTTCCTGATTTACTGGCTCCTGCCCAATGGTAAAGTCCCGGCCAAAACTGTACTGCCGGCGGCCATAATAATGGGATTGCTCTCGGAGATTCTGAAGTATTCCTACATTCTGCTGCTGCCGCGCTTGAGTTTTCAGGAAGTGTACGGCCCGTTCGCGGTTTCAGTCAGCATGATGTTCTGGGCTTTTTTGTCGGGATTGCTGTTACTCACGGGCGCGCATCTCTCCGCGCAAAAGATATTTCTCAAAGAAAATGAACGTCGAGACGGTCTGGTTTTGTGACTGCCCTCTGAATCCTGTGTTCTCGTGCTTATGTTCATTGATCACAACTAGCGTGTGACATCCGTCATAGAGCTGCCGCGAAACTCTTAATACAATCCTGCTGCTCCCGTCAGAGCGCTGACCTCCGGACTGTGAGGCTCGAGGTGCGCTCCGTCTCTACGATTGCAGTCTTCATTGCCGCCACAACCGCCTTCGCCGCGGAAATGCCCCGACAGTTGCTCGAGAGAATTTCCTCCGGGACTGTCTCCGAAAGTACATTATTACGGGTCATCGTCCACCCTGTAATTCGTACTTCAGGACAGATTTTCTCCGGCACCGTGCTGAAGATCGAACACCGCAATTCTGATTCCTCCAGTTCACTAGCGACCACCAGAATACTGTTCCGGGTGGATGCGGCCATTCGCAACGTAAGGCGCGGCCAAATGCTTGAGGTGAATGAATGGGCAGGACTGTGGCAATCGGGCGAACGTTACCGTGCTGGCGAACGGGTTCTGCTCTTTCTATATCCGCCGAGCAAGCTGGGCCTGACCAGTCCTGTCGGAAACCGCGCCGGCCGTTTTCCGGTGGATCGCGTTGGACGCGTACTGATCAAAGATCCGGCGAATGGGCGGTTTCAGCCGGTTGGAATCCGCCGGGCTATAGCTGCCATACGGCAGGCCGAGAGGGAATGATTCATGCTGAAGCCCATTTCCAGCCTTGCAATAGTTTTTCAGCTAACCGGAATTGCCTGCGCGGGCGGTCCGGCATTTGTGGCAGGCGCCAGCTATTTCGATCCACCCACCATGGGATCGCCTTTAACCTGGGCGCAAGGAACAATTAACTACTACACGGATCAAAACGACCTCAGCCCAGCGCTTCCAGGTACCAGCGCCGACGTGTTCGTCGCCAACGCTTTCAGTCTTTGGACATCTATTCCGACCGCGGCGATTTCCGCAATCCATTCAGGTCAGCTCGCTGAGGACGTCAGCGGTGTCAACCTTGCTGTTCTGAACGGTGTTATTGCGACCCCCGCTGACATTGCACCGACCGCGACCGCCAATCCAGTGGGAATCATTTACGATCAGGATGGATCGGTCACCGACGATTTACTCGGGTCAGGGGCCAGCAATTCCGCTTACTGCTCGCAGAACGCAGCTTTCGGCGGAATTGATAATTTCGGAACCAACGCACGTTTTCTGCACGCACTCATCATTCTGAACGGCAATTGCGCACAGACTTCTGCGCAACTGCCGGACCTGCAATATCATTTTGCGCGTGTCATCGGGCGGGTTCTCGGCCTCGATTGGTCACAGGCCAACCTCAATGTGCTAACCGGAAATCCGCCAGCCACGGCGGCAGATATTGCAGGCTTTCCAGTCATGCACGAGTTCGATCCCGCATCCTGCGTTCCAGTGGCAAATTGCTATTCCAATAACGGAGCGGTCGATCCAGCAAAACCCAAAATGGATGACCAGGCCGCGCTCTCGCGACTGTATCCGGTCACCGCGGAGAACATGGCAAGCTTTTCGGGGAAGCAAGTCTTCTCTCAAGTCACTGCCCGCATTCACGGTAGCGTTTACTTCACTGACGAAAGCGGCGCCGCAGCACAACCGATGCAAGGGATAAATGTTGTCGCACGCTGGATTGACCCCGCAACCAATCGGCCTTCAGGAACGGCGGTCGCATCTTCGATTTCTGGATTTCTGTTTTGTGGCAATGCCGGGAACATAATTACTGGCTTTCTCGATAGCACAGGACAGAACTTAAACAGCTTTGGCTCAAACGACACAACTCTCGAAGGCTTTTTCGATCTTGCTGGCCTGCCGATACCGAATGGCGCATCCACCGCGCAATATCAGCTGTCGATCGAATCGGTCGATCCCTTGTGGTCAACGCATACTGGACCGTACGGAGCTACGTCCCAGGTCCAACCCTCGGGCTCGGCGCAACCGATCGTTGTAACGGTATCTCTCGGCGGGGATATTGCGCAAAATGTTTTGATGCTAGGGAGCGCACAGCAGGAACCGCAATGGTATGGCGTGACCAGCTACATGTCTCCCGCGCCACTGCCAATTTCCGGCAACTGGGCCGGGATTCTCAGCGGCTACGGCGATACCGATTTCTTCCAGTTCTCTGCGCAAGCCAACCGATCTCTCTCAGTGATCGTGAACGCAATAGATGACGCGCACGGCGTTTCGGAATCAAAGGCTGCACCGGTAATAGGCATGTGGGCCCTTGCTGATCCCGGCAATTCGCCAGCTCCTGCGGACACACCGTCAGCATTCAACGCAGCAGTATTTGGCGAGACCCGGCTCGACGCGCAGATTTTGCAGAGCACCGTCTTTCGACTCGGAATTGCAGATTATCGCGGGGACGGCAGGCCGGACTATCGATATAAGGCAAGAGTGCTCTACGGCGACAGCATTAACCCTGGACGGGCCAGCGTGGCAGGCGGCACTCCGCTGACAATTCAGGGGCGCGGCCTTCAACGCGATACGGCAGTGCAGGCGGCGGGTCGTGTGGCTTCAGTATTGGCTTCTTCCGCAACTCAGTTATTGGTTAATACCAAGGCTGTGCCGGACGGAGTCTACACTGTGCTTCTCCAGGATTCGAGTTCAGGCGGAAAATCGAAGATGACGAATGTTCTGACTGTTGGTGCAGGTCCAAGCGACACAATCAAGATGATCTCCGGAGCAAATCCCGGCACCGCCGTGGGTGGACAGGCGCCCTCGCCATTCGCCGTTCTGGTTGTAGGCGAGGACGGCATCACGCCCGTCGCCGGCGCTAGCGTGCAATTCAGTTCTTCCCCGTCGGTCGGTTTCTCCGCGTGTTCGGGAGCCGCCAGTTGCACTCTGCTCAGCGACCAGAGCGGCACGGCGACTACATACATCACTGTCTTATCTGCGGGAGTGCTGACACTCACGGCGAAACTGGCGCCAGAATCCTATTCCAATCCGCAACAGGTACAGACGACACTACTGGGAACATCTTCGCAGCTCGATCTAGTTTTAATTACGCCGCCAATTTGGATAGCACAAGGCGCGACTGTAAGTTTGCCAGTCGCCGCCCGTGTGCTCTCCAACGGCGTTCCCATCAGCGGAACAATGCTGGATTACCAAATCACTTCGGGAAGCGGCACTTTAAGTGCTGCATCGGCCGTTACAGATTTGAACGGCAATGCCTCGGTGAATCTTCAACTGAATTCCATTGCAACACCGGTTCGCACCTCTCTGTGCGTTGCCCCAAGCGACAGTCCATGTCGAATTCTCAGCGTAACTTTGGCGCAAACATCAGGCCTCCGATTGGAGCCAGTATCCGGGACATTGCAAGTCGTCGGGCCGGGCCAGAGCTTCCAGGCAATCGCAATGCGGGTCGTCGATTCGTCCGTTCCCGCGCATCCCGTGTTGGGTGCTAGCGTAGACTTTCTGGCTTATCTCGGCCGAACACCTGGAAACGAGCCCATCATTTGGAGCGGCGAGACTGGCATTTCGCAGCCAGGTATGCCGGTCATCCTGGCGACCTCGCAGGCTACGATGCATTCCGACATCAATGGCATCGCGAATTTTCCTCTCTCGAGTGGCGGAATTTCAGGAAACGTCGCGATAGTCGGAACGGCTACAGCAGGAACCAGCAGTTTGGAATTTCAGGCGCAGCAGCTAGGGCCGTGAGG
Source organism: Acidobacteriota bacterium (assembly GCA_003224835.1). Taxonomy (GTDB): domain Bacteria; phylum Acidobacteriota; class Terriglobia; order Terriglobales; family Acidobacteriaceae; genus Gp1-AA145. The sequence continues at coordinate 10,262 of QHZX01000300.1, forward strand.
CGCTACTTCACTCTTGAGTCTTAGGATCCCATGCACTCCCGTATTTCCGCCTCGCTCAATGTATGGTCCGAACTCTTTGCGCGTTTATAAATCCGCTCCACTAGATCCTCTGACGCTGCGATCCCATGTCGCTCCAGCCAGAAAAGCACATTCGATTTGCCGCTCATCGGACCGATGTCAATTACCTGCTGCATGCCGAACAGTTGCGATGGCACGCCGGAATAAACCGCATTCGCCAGCTCGACGTCATTTTTTTTGTATGCCTTTATCACAGCAGCCGCATGGACCCCAGTTGCGGTTCGAAATGCGTCTTCGCCCACCACTGGATAATTGGGCGGAATCGGAACGCCAGTCGCGCGCGACACCGTTTCACAATAATCCCGCAGCTTGGTCAAGTCTTGCGTGTCCCACGGTGGGATACCCATCAGCTTCAGGTTGACCAGCATCTGGTCCATCTGTGTATTGCCAACGCGCTCTCCCGTGCCCAGCGCACATGCGTGAACACAATCCGCCCCGGCAGCCAGCGCAGCTACTGAGTTCGCCACGGCGAATCCGCGATCGCAATGCCCGTGCCAATCGACCCGAATCTTCTCGCCCGACGGCTTCACGATCTCCTGTACCACATACTTCACCAGCGCATACGCGCCCATAGGAGTGGCGTGCCCAGCAGTATCGCAAACCACAATGGTCCGTGCTCCGCAATTGATCGCAGTTGCGTAAAGCCGCTTCACCATCTTCGGATCGCAGCGGCTAGTGTCTTCTGTGACATACATCACATCGAGACCAAGCGACACCGCAAATTTGACGGCCTTCTCAGTTGTCTCGAGCAAAAAATCTTCTGTCCAATCTTCCGTGTATCGGCGAATCGGGCTCGAACCAATAAAAGTTGCCGCTGCGATCTTTAATCCAATGCGCTGCATAATTTCGGCGATCGGACGAATATCATTCTCATGCGTCCGCGCGGCGCAGTTCGCCTGGATCTTCATCCGCTTGCTTGCGATCTCGCGTGCCAGCGCTTCAGCGTGTTCAACCGCTCGCTGGCCGGCCCCAGGCAGCCCAATATCCAGTGAGTTGATCCCCAGAGCTTCCATTAAATGAAGGATTTTGATCTTTTCCTCAATTGAAGGATCGCGAACCGAAGGCGACTGCAGCCCGTCGCGAAGGGTTTCGTCGTTCAGCAAAACCGCCCGATTTGGCAAAAGTTCAAATGGGAGCGCCCGGTTCCAGTCGTATATGAGTTCAGACGCCTTCATATCTGGCCGAGCACATTTTACTCGATGAAGATGCTCTCGCCGTCCGCGACTTTGCTATGCTCAACCCTGATATGCGGATTTTCGTTGCGCTCGATTTAGATCAGTCGATTCGGCAGCGAATTGAGACTTTCGTTCAACAGATTCGGAGCAATGCCCCAGACGTGCGCTGGATAGGCTCCGATTCGTTGCATGTGACTCTGAAGTTTATTGGCGAAGTGACTGAGGACACCATTCCGCGAATTGAAGGTGCGCTCGCTGCAATCCATAGCGAGTCATTTCAACTTCGATTCGCCGGCACTGGTTTTTTCCCGGCACCGAGGTCCGCACGCGTTTTTTGGATCGGTATCGCAGCATCAGACGCACTCAGTAATTTGGCAGGAAGAATTGACGACGCGCTGGCGGAAGTCGGCATCGAGAAGGAAGGTCGCGCCTTCAGCCCGCATTTAACGTTGGCGCGAGCACGTGGCGGATCGGGCGCGCCGGGGCCGCGCAAGGGCGACAAACCGAATCGCCAATTTGCGAAGTTGCAAGACTTTCTCACCGCACATCCTGCGCAGGATTTTGGTACCATGACCGCCCGCGAGTTCTTTTTGTATAGAAGTCAGCTTTCAAGCAAAGGCTCGCAGTATACAAAGCTTGCGCACTTCGACCTGGAGCCCACAACCGCTTAAACATGGACGCCATTCTGATCAGCGCTGCGGGCGGATACTTGTTAGGCTCGATTCCATTCGGCTATCTGCTCATGCGTTCTTTTCGGGGAACCGATGTGCGCACCACCGGAAGCGGAAATATAGGGGCCACGAATGTCGCGCGTACTTCACCGCGTCTTGGGCTCCTAACACTGACATTAGACGTTCTCAAGGGAGCAGCCGCGGTTGGGCTGGCGCTCACACTTTTCCCGGGCAACAGAACGCTTGCGTTTATCGCAGCATTGGCAGCCATAAGCGGCCACATTTTTCCCGTATGGCTGCGTTTTCGCGGAGGTAAAGGTGTTGCCACTGGATTGGGTTCCCTAGTTCTTCTTACGCCTAAAGCAATTCTGCTCGCTATGGCGGTGTTTGTGGTCGTGTTTGCCGCGCTCCGGTATATTTCGCTCGCTTCTGTAACCGCCTCGGCGGCCTTACCGGTGTTTGCGCAACTGCTACGTGAAGCGGCCAGCTTCGCACAGATTGTCCTGGTTGCGCTCGGGTCGGCTCTTATTATTCTGAAGCATCACCAAAATATGCGGCGACTGTTGGCCGGCATAGAGCCAAAGTTCAAGGCAAATCGCAAATGAGCAGGATTGCAGTCATTGGCGCCGGAGCATGGGGAACCGCCATATCAATCGTCCTTGGCCGCACTGCGAAACATGAAGTAAAGCTATGGGCATACGAAACAGAAGTGCGGGACTCGATCCAATCTGCACGAATGAATTCGCTTTTTTTACCCGGCCAGCGAATTCCTGACGGTGTTCACTCGACTGGTGATTTCGCGGAGGCTCTAAACGGGGCCGAGATGGTAGTGAGCGCGATGCCTTCTCAACATTGCCGCCAGTTATTCGAGCAAATGGCCCCGCATCTCCACTCCAACCCACTGGTGGCGAGCGCGACCAAGGGCCTAGAACAAACCACTCTTTTACGCATGAGTGAAGTAATCACCGTCGCGTCCAAAGATAGCGAGTTGGCCAAGGTGATCCAGCGGGCATTCAGCGATCCTACATTTCGCGTTTATACCAACGACGATGTAGTCGGAGTCGAACTAGGCGGGTCGCTGAAAAACATAATCGCCATTGCTGCCGGGGTGTGCCATGGATTGAATCTTGGCCACAACTCTGTCGCGGCGCTCATTACTCGCGGATTGGCGGAGATCACACGGCTTGCAGTCGCTTGCGGCGGCCGCCCGGAAACTCTCTCAGGACTAGCTGGTCTCGGCGATCTCGTCCTCACGTGTACAGGAGATCTCTCCCGGAACCGCAGCGTTGGAGTGGAGCTTGGGCGCGGCCGGAAACTTCCGGAAATTGTCGCCGGAATGCATGGGATGGTGGCGGAAGGTATCTTCACCACCAATGCGGCAATGCAACTAGCCAAAGCAGGCGGCGTCGAAATGCCAATTACTGAGCAGATGTACGCTGTTCTGAATGAAGGCAAATCGCCGCGCGATGCAATACAGTCGCTTATGACCCGGACCTCAAAACCAGAAACGGAATCCACGTCAATCTGATCTGGTAACCAGTAGTAATCGCCACCACTCTCAGGGCTAAAGTACTTCGGTAATGTCTCTCGACCAGCAGAGTGCCCCTTGAATTCCATCCTGCACCGTAAAATTCAAAGTAGGATGCCGTCCGTGGCTTTGTTGCACGCACGGAGACAGATTCGCTTTGGGCGCCAAATTTCTTCCAACTCGCATTCCAATTCTGTATGTAATCCTAGGTGTGCTGGTACTGATCAGCGTAGTGCCAATGTATTTCTACTCGGCCCAGGTGCAGTCAATAAGTCGCGATCCGCTCATCAGCAACGAACGCCTGCTGCAAAACACAATTACAAGATCGATCGCGGACGACATCTCGCAACACCAGGACTCATTTCGACTGATGCAGGCAAATTTAGCATCAGCCCTGCAAATTGCCAGCGGTGGAGATTTAACCGGAGAACATGTACAAGCGCCCGAATTGCGCGCACTCCTCGAAAACTTCGTGTCTTCCTCAGAGGATCTGGATTACGCCACTCTGCTGAACTCCGAAGGAAAGGGAATCTCCGCTGGACGGATAGAGCCTGATGCCTTCCTACAGCGCGAACTGGAGCAAGGCTATGCGGCTGCTAGAGAATCGCGGGCCTTTAACGGCCAGCCGCTGGTGGTTGGCAGCGGCCAGTCGGCTAGGACGGTGATGCTGGTCAGCACACCTGTCATGTACCAGGACAGGTTCCTGGGAATGATCGCCTCTGTGGTTAATCTTGGATTTTTAATTCGCCGTCTTAAGGAAATCGAGGGCGGGGGATTGAGCCCGTATGTTGTGGACAGCGAGGGCCGCCTCGTCGCCGGCACCAGCTCTCAATACGCAACCGGTCAGGACATGACCAATCTTGAAATTGTGCGCAACTTTGTGGAGCAGGGCGGCAAAGCGCAAATGCTGGCTGCCACCCATGAATTCACTGTTGGGTCCGGAAAAGACCGCACACTGATGCTTGGCACTTATAGTCCGGTCACCACCTTGGAATGGGCCGTGATTGCGCAAAAACCGCGCGACGAAGCTTATAGCAGCGTCTATGAAATGCAGCGCTCGGCTCGAAAACTGGCAATCTTCGCCATTGCATTGAGTATCGGCGTCGGTATCATTGCCGCTCGCCGCATCACGAATCCTCTTGAAATTCTGACCGAATCCAGCCACGCCATTGCTCGCGGCGACTTTTCGCAACGCGTGCAGTTGAAGAGCCGCACAGAGATTGGCGAATTGGCATCCACGTTCAACTTCATGTCAAGTGAACTGGAGCACTTCATCCTTGATCTAAAGCGTGCAGCCGCTGAGAATCGCGAGCTGTTCATGAATTCGATTCAGATGCTGGCTGGAGCAGTCGACGAAAAGGACCCATATACTCGCGGCCACTCTGATCGTGTCACGAAATATTCTTTGCAAATCGCCAAAGAAATGGATCTGCCTGAAGATTTTTGCGAAATTTTGCGGGTTTCAGCACAGCTGCACGACGTTGGCAAAATTGGAATTGAAGACCGCATCCTGAAGAAGCCAGGCGCCCTGACCGAAGAAGAATTCACAATCATGAAGACCCACACCACCAAGGGCGCTAACATTTTGCGCCCGGTCGCGCAGCTCAAGGAAATGATTCCCGGAATCGAGCTTCATCATGAATCTCTTGACGGACGCGGTTATCCTCACGGGTTTAAAGGCGACCAGATTCCGCTGTTGCCTAGAATCATTGCCGTTGCGGACACATTCGACGCATTGACCACCAATCGTCCTTATCAGAAGGCACATGATAGTCAAGATGCCCTGCGTATTATCCATTCTCTTTCTGGTAAACGGCTTGATCAAGATGCAGTGGCAGCCCTCGACGCGGTATTCCAACGCGGTGAGATCCAGATTCCACGCGCTGCCGCAATGGCTGCAGGCGCAACGAACGAAGCAGCTCCGGCCAGCATGGTTTTCCCGCCAGCTAACGCTCTGATTGAGATGGATCGCGCATAGCGGCTTGTCTCCTGCGAACTCCGGTCACTCCGTCGCTATAATAAAAGCGTGTCTTTCCTAAGCTGACGCATTCATGATCCAGACCCTATTTGGTAGCACCGAGAATAAGTCAGGCCTATTTGACCGCATGAAAGAGGCCGTGGCCCGCACTCGGGAGAATCTCAGCGAACGAATCGACGAAGTTGTTTCTTTCAATAAGGAAATTGATCGCAACACACTCGATGATCTTGAAGGGACATTACTCGGCGCGGACCTGGGTTCGGCCACAACTCACCAGGTAATTACGAAGTTGCGGGAGAGAGCGGATCGCAAGCAGATCAAGGATGCCGCAGAGCTTAAGCGGTTGCTCAAAGAGGAGCTGCTGAGCATTCTGAATTCCGCCAATACCCCACCGGTGGATAGGCCTGACGGCGTTCCGGAAGTTGTGCTCGTGGTGGGAGTGAACGGCACCGGCAAAACTACTACCATTGGCAAGCTGGCGCAGAGTGTGCGCTCTGACGGTAAAACTGCACTGCTGTGCGCTGCCGATACATTCCGGGCTGCAGCCATCGAGCAGTTGGAAATTTGGGGACAGCGCACCGGGACCGAAGTCATTCGCACTCGCGCCGGCGGCGACCCAGCAGCTGTGCTCTACGATGCGCTTGAGGCCGCAAATGCGCGTCATGTTGACTGTCTCATCGTCGATACCGCAGGTCGTCTGCACACGAAAACAAACTTAATGTCGGAACTGGAGAAGATGCGTCGCACTGCTCAACGCTTAGTCCCGGGCGCGCCGCACGAAGTTTTGCTTGTGATTGATGCGACCACTGGGCAGAACGGCCTTCAGCAAGCGCGCCAATTTACCGATGCAGCCGCCGTTACTGGCGTCGTGCTTACCAAACTGGATGGCACTGCCAAGAGCGGCGTAGTGGTCGCGATCGCGCGCGAACTCGGGCTGCCGGTGCGCTATGTTGGCGTGGGCGAGAAATCTGGGGACCTGTTGCGGTTCGATCCGAAGGAGTTCGTGGACTCGCTCATCTCCTGATTCACGAATGCAACCTCTGAACCAATCTCTTGAACTGGATCATAAATATTTGCGGCGAGCGCTGGAGCTTGCCCAGAAGAGCTTTGGTTTAGCATCGCCGAACCCCAATGTTGGCGCGGTATTAGTGGACTCTAGGGGCGAAGTTTTAGCCGAGGGCTTCCATACATACGACGGAAAGAAGCACGCCGAAATCATAGCTTTGGAACAGGCGGGAAAGAATGCGCGCGGGGCAACGCTTTACATTAATCTTGAGCCTTGCTCACACCACGGCCGCACTGGCCCATGCGCCGATGCTCTGATTCAAGCAGGGATTAAGCGTGTAGTGGCCAGCACTCCCGACCCCAATCCTGCAGTCAGCGGACGTGGATTTGCGCGACTGCGGCAAGCGGGAGTACAGGTCGCATCAGGCCTTCTCGAAGAGGAAGCCCGGCCTCTGAACGATGCATTCGCCAAGTACATCCGCTATCACCTGCCGCTCGTCACTTTGAAAGCCGCGATGACTTTGGACGGTAAGATTGCGCCGCCCGCGGACGATTTGATCAGCGCTCCGGCTCAAGGTGCCGGTGGCCCAACAGGCGGCCCAACCGGTGGATGGATCACCAGCGAAGAAGCACGCGCTCATGTCCAGCAGTTACGGCATCAGCATGATGCAATGCTGGTAGGCGTCGGGACCGTCATTGCCGATAATCCTTTACTGACCGACCGCAGCGGGCTTCCGCGCAGACGCCCTCTCTTGCGCGTTATCGTTGACTCTCATCTGCGTCTGCCGCGCGAGTCTCGCATCGTCCAGACTGCAAAAGAGGACGTCCTGGTGTTCTGCTCGTTTGCCGAGGAAAAGAGAAAGCAGCAGCTCCAGCAGCAAGGCATCCTGGTCGAGCAGGTCGCTTCTGCGGGTCCGGATGGTAGGCCTGATCTCCAGGCGATCTGCGGTCGTCTCGCGGACCGGGAAATCACCGGCGTTATGATTGAAGGTGGCGCGATGGTGAACTGGGCAGCATTGGCTTCGGGAACGGCTGACAAAGTGTTCTTCTATTATTCGCCGAAAATTTTGGCGGGCACCGGTTCCGTGCCATTCGCGGCGGGAGCAGGCTTCAGACCCGTATCTAGATTGAAAAGTGCAATTTGAAAGTTTCAACGTTTCAAGGTCGCAACGTTTCAAAACCTGGAACCTTGAAACTTTCTAGACCTTGAAACCTTCTCCTATGTTCACTGGAATTATCGAAGAACTCGGCCATGTAGCTTCAATCGAAACCAAAGGCCAGCAACGCCGTCTGACGGTCTTGTCCTCAAGGCTGGTTAAGGAATTGAAGAAGGGCGACAGCATTTCTGTAAGCGGCGTTTGCCTGACAGCTGTCGATATTTCCAGCAATTCCTTCACCTGCGACCTCGCGCAAGAGACCTGGCTGCGAACATCATTCGCCCGGTTAAAGCCAAATGCCATGGTCAACCTCGAACTTCCAATGCGCGCCAACGGGCGCTTTGACGGACATGTAGTGCAAGGTCACGTCGATGGCATTGGCAGCGTGATCTCAATTTCGCCAGTGCCCGCCGGCAACGACTACATATTGCAAATCAATGTTCCATCTGAAATTACTCGATACATCGTTGCCAAAGGATCGTTGGCAATCGAGGGAATCAGCCTGACGGTCGCAGCAATCGATGGAACACAGGTGCGCGTGGCGATTATTCCTCACACCGCGGAAGTCACGAACTTGCGGTCACTCAAGCCTGGCGATCCCGTCAATTTGGAAGTGGATGTAATTGCCAAATATGTAGAAAAGATGATTGGAACAGAAACAGCAAAGAGTCCGATCACGCTAGAAAAACTGGTCCGGGCTGGGTTCTAGAATTTCTCAAGCGCCCAAATCCAATTCATCCAATCTCAGAAATTCCTGCACAATCGGTTCATCGCACTTTTCCATGTTGGCGTAGGTCCCGAAGAACAGCACTCTGCTCTCGTGCAGAAACACGATGCGGTCCGCAAGCTTCTTCGCCAATCGCATGTCGTGCGTGACGACCACGCTAGTGAGATGTAGCTGGCTCTTGAGCCTTTTCATCAAGTCGCCAAGAAGTTGTCCCATGAGCGGATCCACCATGGTCGTGGGCTCGTCATACAGCACGCACTCCGGTTGTGAAGCCAATGCTCGGGCAATCGCAACTGAGCGCTTCATGCCGGTCGAAAGCTCAGCCGGAAGTTGATCGGCCATTTCCTTTACGCCAACCATATCCAGCAAGCCGGAGACGATTTGCAAAATCTGTTCCTCGAGTAAGTCCCCGCGCTCGCGCAAAGGAAAAGCAACATTTTCGCCGACGGTGAGCGAATCGAACAATGCTCCATTCTGAAAAACCATCGTGACTTTTTTTCTAATTCTTTCCAGCTCTTTTTCCGGATAGCCGGTGATGTCCTCATACGCAACAATGATGCGGCCGGAGTCAGGCTTTAAAAACCCAAGAATGTGTTGTAACGCAACCGACTTCCCTACCCCACTGCGGCCAAGGATGCATACCGTTTCGCCGGTGTTTACCTCGAAGCTGACGTCACTTAGGACATGCTTATCTCCGAAAGCTTTCGAAACGTGCTGGAATTGGATGTAAGGACCCTCTCGCGTTGGGCTCTCAAGTGGCGCACTGTCAGGCTCGGGACTGCCCCGGGTTATTTCCGCGACGCGGCTTTCGGCCGTTTCATCTTCCATACCAGTTGTGCCCATCATATATGCCGAGATCTCAATGTTTAGTCAGAATCCTGGGCGAAGTCGTGAACCGCTTGTTCCCAATCCTCGGGAGTATTCAGGTTGCGAAAAATTGAGGAGTTAAAGCCACTCGCCGCCATATCCTTTTCGGAAATGGCACAAAGCATAACTTCACCAAAGAGTTGGTCGATTTTGTTCCGGCCCTCTGCCAGTGCCCGCTCCGCCGGGCTCAAGAACTGCTTGCTGTACACGGCGCATAGCGGCTGGAAATATCCAGCCAGGAATGGCACGGTGACTGCCGCATTCGAGGATTCCGCCCGGGTCAAAAGATATTCAAGAAACCGCGCAGGAATATACGGCAGGTCGACCGCCAGAATCAAATTCAACTCGGCTTCAGACTCCCTGAGCGCAGCGTGAATTCCACCCAACGGTCCGCGGTCGCGATAAACATCTGCCACAACAGCGGCATACGCAGCCAATTTCTCCGGCTCACCGACAATCTTCACGTTTCCTGTAACTTCGTGTGCCAACTCTACCGCTCTCGCGATCAGCGGCTTGCCCGCAAGCTGCAGGAGAGCCTTGTCTCTCCCCATCCTCGAGCTTCGTCCCCCCGCGAGGATGTACGCAACCACTGTTTTCATTTTTCGATCATAAATGCCCACTCAATCCCGCCGCGGCGCTGCACGAAAGTAACCTACCGCATTCCTAGAATTCATTGGATCATGGGTTTGCCTACGCTTGCCAGTTAGGTTCGATTTTTATGCCCCAGAAGATTCTCGATGTTCTCCTCCTAGGCCGTTGTTCGCATGAATTCTCCTGGCCTCGGCGTGGTGCCGACGGCGAGTACTACCAGGTTTGCCTCTTGTGCGCCTCCGAGTACCGCTACGACTGGACTACCATGCGGCGGACTGAGCGACTTAAGAAAGATCCCGAACCTGGAACCGCGTCAAAACGTCGCTCACACATATCCAAGCCAAGCTGGGTACCCCGCGCGCGCCGCATCAAAATGGATTCGCCGGTCCGCTATCGCGTGAAGAACCTGGGCACGTGGAACGAAGGAGTGATTGAAAATCTGAGTCAGTCGGGCGTATTGCTGGCTGGTCATCAGCGTTTTCCCGAGAACACATTGGTGGAGATGGTATTTGAGATGCCGGAAGCAATCTCGGGTCAGAAGAACAGCAAAGTTTTGTGCCAGGGTCGCATTATTCGCATGAAAAATCCAGGCGAAAAAGAGCCAGAGCCTCAATTCGCGGCCTCAATTCTCGATTACAAATTCATCCACTAAAACCAACTTTTCGAACGCCTGAAACCCGCTGACGAATTTTTGGCGAAAATCCGGCCACTCTGCATCTAAACTGGGAGTAACCCCTTTAGCCTGATTCTTGGAGTTAATAAAATGAAAGCAAGACTTTCCCTCTTTTTGCAAACAGCCTGCATTGCGCTGCTGGCGTTCTCTGTAGCATGCTCGAAAGCACCGAATGATGCGCAGGTTGTGTCGAACGTTCAAGCGAAACTGGCGGCAGACTCAGGGCTGCAGAATAAGCAACTCACGGTGCAATCCTCGAATGGAACGGTGACTCTTTCCGGTACCGTGGACAATGACGCCGAGCGCGAGGCGGCCACGAAATATGCGGCTGCTGAACCCGGTGTGAAAACTGTGATCAACAACCTGCAGGTAGCCGCAGCAGAATCCACGAGAAAGCCATCCTCAGAATCAAGAACCAATTCTGCAGTGACTAAGGCTTCCGCGGCTCGGCGCCACAAATCACAATCGCAGCCCGAAATGGCGCAAAATACTTCGCCTGCTCCTGCTAGTGATCAATCGCAACCGTCCGTCACTGATCCGCCGGTACAGGCTCCCAGCGCTCCTGCGCCACCGCCAGAGCCCGCAACGGTTACCGTCCCTTCGGGAACGGCAGTTGTCGTGCGCCTAGTCGACACCATCGACAGCGCCATCGCACAAGTTGGCGACAAGTTTCACGCCACACTGGATTCTCCGCTCGCGATAGATGGCGATGTCGTTGTTCCCGCGCATTACGATGTAGAAGGGCACGTGGTGAACGCGCAGGCTTCTGGAAAATTCGCTGGGCGCGCACTCTTAGTTTTGCAGCTCGACCGGATGAAGGTCGGTGGCAAATCGTACGAAATCCAGACTGACCAGTTCTCTCAACAAACAGGTTCGCGTGGCAAGAACACCGCTGAGAAAGTGGGGGCGGGCGCTGTTGCCGGCGCAATCATCGGCGGCATCTTCGGCGGAGGCAAAGGCGCGGCGATCGGCTCCGCTGCTGGTGCAGGCGCCGGCGGCGGTGTTCAGGCCGCCAGTAAAAAGCCGGACATCAAATTATCCTCTGAGAAAGTGCTCACCTTCACGCTGCAAGCTCCGGTTACTTTAGTACCCACCACCAAGCCTGCGCGCGAGGGCACTAAGCTCGATTCTTCTAGCGCGCAGTAAATTTTTGCAGCTTTGTCGCAAGTTGTGAAGCGCGGCCGCAGGGCCGCGCTAATTTTTTGTCCTAATGTGTGTAGATGATTTCAGAATTCATGCTAAATTCGGACTACAGAGTAGGTTGTACCAGCCGCCTCTTCATTTGCCCGCCACTCGTCGCCCGGGTCCATGGAAAACCGCTATAACTCGATTTATGCCTTTGAACCGCGCTGGTCAGACCGTGTGGCGTGGTATGGCTCCGCTCTCGCTGCATCCGCGCTTTCGTGGTGCATTTGGTGGCTCTCACCTGTGATGCACCAGGATCCTTTCGTCATCTTTATTCTCGCAGTCGTTTTTATCGCGCGCTTCTTCGGATTCGGCCCCGCTGTACTCTGCACCTTCAGTTCGGCAGTAGTACTCGACTACTCCATGTTCCGCCACACTTTCCGAGCAGCGGTTTCGGGAAACGAATTCCAGCGCTTGGGAGTGTTCATTCTGATTTCGGTTTTGGTGGCGGGCCTTGCCAGGCAGCGGTCGCGAGCTGAAACTCAGGCGGATGAAGCCCGCCGTGAAATGGCAGCTATCGTTGCTTCCTCAGAGGACGCAATCGCAAGCTTCACCGTTGACGGCATCGTCACCAGTTGGAATCGCGGAGCTGCGGCTTTGTTTGGGTATACCGCCGAAGAAATCATCGGTCGCCCAATTTCGGTGCTGGTTCCTCCCGACCGCCTGGAAGAATTCGCCAATGATCTTGCCCGTCTCAATCGCGAGGAGCACGTGCCGAGTTATCAGACCGAGCGGGTGGACAAGAATGGTATTCGTGTAACTATTTTGCTATCACTTTCTCCACTGCGGAATGAGCAAGGCAGGCTGATGGGTGCGTCGGCAATCGCGCGCGATGTCAGCGCGCAAAAGCGGACCGAAGAAGTTCTTCGCCGCAACGAACGTCTGGTTACGGCTGGCAGACTGACGGCAGCCATCGCTCACGAAATCAAAAATCCACTGGAAGCCTTGACCAACCTGATTTATTTGGCCCGCCAGGATACCGCTGCGCGAGAAGAATATTTAGAACGCGCGGAACACGAAATTGGCAGGCTGGATTCCATCGCTCAGCAGGCCCTCGGTTTCGTTCGTGAAACGTCATCCCCCGAGCGAATGGACACCGGCAAAGTTCTAGATGAAGTAGTCCAGCTCTATCTGCGAAAGCTACAGGCCAACCGCATCACGATCGACAAGCGAAGCGGAGATTATCTGGAAATCGTTGGCTATCCGGGAGAATTGCGCCAGGTCTTCGCAAATTTGATTCTGAATGCCATGGATGCTATGCAGAACGGGGGCAGGCTCCGGCTGCGAGTCGTACGGGCCCGTGAATGGTCGGGTGATCGGCGTTCGGGGGTACGCGTAACCTTCGCAGACACCGGAAACGGGATCAGCGCTAAAGATCTGCCGCACATCTTTGAGCCCTTTTACACCACTAAAAAAGACCAGGGCACCGGCCTGGGCCTTTGGCTGGCATATGGCGCGGTGCAGAAGCATGCCGGCTGGATGCGCGTATCCACCCGTACCACTCCCGGAATCAGCGGCACCGTATTCGCCGTTTTTCTGCCGGATTCTCCAGCCCAGGCAAGCTCCCGGGCGGCCTAGCCTCTTCACTGTCCCTAAGGACAGTGACTTATGTACCCAATGCCCATCTCGCCTAACCGCATATAATCAGGCCAAATAGCTTATCTTCCGCCCTCGGACGACGGCGTTTGGAGACTGATTGGAAACTGTCATTTCAGCAGGAATTTTTGTGCTTGGGCTGCTCTTTGGCAGCTTTCTGAATGTGTGTATCTATCGTATTCCAAGAGGCTTGTCCGTAGTTCACCCGGGATCGGCTTGTCCCAAATGCGGCAAGGCCATCCAGTTTTATGACAATATTCCCGTACTCAGCTGGCTGATTTTGCGGGGAAAATGCCGGAATTGTTCGACGCCTATCACGCCGCGATACCTCATCGTTGAACTCTTGACCGGCTGCGTTTTCCTTGTGTGTTATTGGCATTTTGGTTTGAGCCTCGCGACCCTCAAGTGTGCAATTTTCGGCTTCCTCTTACTTGGACTAATTTTCACCGACGCAGAAACTCGTTTGTTGCCGGACAAGATGACATTGAGTGGCCTGGTGATTGGACTGATCTTCAGCTGGTTTGTTCCGGTGAACGATTTGCTATCAGCTCTGTTACCGGGAGTCTTGCAAGTACCGGTCAGTCTCCACTTTTCTTACAGGCTGTATTCGTTCCTCGATGCGACTCTCGCCGCGGTAATCGGAGCGTCATTTTTGTATGGGGCAGGGGCCATTTATCTGCGGGCCCGTGGCGTTCAGGGTATGGGCTTCGGCGATGTAAAGCTGATGGCAATGATCGGATCGTTTGTCGGCCTTCGGCTCACGATTCTGACTATCTTCGCGGCTTCGCTCGCCGGATCAGCTTTCGGGCTTTCGACCGTGCTCGCTGTATGGGTAAAGCGAACAGCGCGGCGGAAGCGAGCCTTTCATGAGACAAGCGCTGTTGCTCGCAAACGGGCATGGCCTTCGGCAATGATCGCGCTGCGGCGCTATCAGATGCCATTCGGAGTTTTTCTCGGCACCATGGGATTAGGCGCACGCGATTAACGGAAGTAAATGGGAGAACATTATGAAACGAGTCATTCTTGGATCAATGACAGCAATCCTCTTCATGATTGCCTCGAGCGCAGTCTCCGGAGCACAGGCACAAGCTCCGTCACTCGGGGACTACGCTCGCTCGGTTAAGCACAATAAACCTCAAGGCGCGAAAGCATCGGGGAAGGTTTACGACAATGACAATCTCCCCAACACTCCAGGCATCAACGTAGTAGGCGCAAAGCCGGAACCGCGCGCTGACATCACTAGCGAAAATAAAGACAGTAAACAGCCGGACCCGACTGTAGACGAAAAGGGCGCCAGCTCAGCGCCAAAGCCAATCGAAAAGGCAGCTGACAAGAAAGCGGCCGCCGAGATCAAGCCCGGCCAGTCGCTTGACGACAGGCAAAAAGCTTTTGACGGTTGGAAGAAGCAGATTGCCGAGAAGAGAAAGCAGGTCGACCAGCTCGCCCATGATCTTGACAACTTTCAGCACAACTCGACATTGGCGCAAGTGAGCGTCTGGCCCGAGACACAAAAATATAGTCAAGGCCTGGCAGAAAAACAAAAAGCACTGGCACAGGCAAAGACGGAACTCAGCGAGCTACAGGAACAGGCCCGGAAAGCCGGCGTGCCGGCTTCAGTTGCCGAGTAAACATCAACGCGCGTTCTTCAGCCTGATGATTTGACGCGCGTGGTGTCGCCCATGCACCCAATGAAACTTCCGCCATTCACTAGCTGTCAGCGGCCCCAGAATCGGATGATCGGCAATGGATTTTCCCTTGCCGAATCGAGTATCGCACTCGGCAATGATGCTCTCCATACGCGCGATATTCTCAAAAACTTCAGTGCTAAGTTGCGCGACCGGGGTGCCGCGAGGAAGCACGCGCTCAGGGGACTTCCGCCCGGGCGGGAAGAATCCCAGCCAGAGTATTCCTCGGCGCTGCCACCGTTTTAATGGTGCCGCGGTAAGTCAGATTCAGGTGGTCCAATATTTCTGCTGAACTCCACTTGCCCGCAGGATGGCGCTCCAGGTCTTCAGCGGACATGCCGGCGATGGCGGCTGCAAGCTGGTCTCGCAATTCAGAGAGTTTCGAGCTCACGTCTAGTAGAATGCACTCCAGGAATTCCAATCGCAATATTTCTTTTCAACAAAGGCGCGCCATATGAAGAGTCTTGCGCTAATTTTACTTTCGCTCGCGGTGCTTTCCGTATGCACCTCTCAGCCCAACCAGGAGGAGCAGAAGCCTCAACCTCCAGAGGCCATCACCGGACGCAGCGCTTTTCAACGGCTCTATGTCTCAGCCCATGGTTGGGCTGCCGACGCCCGACCCTATCAGTTGCAATCCCAGGTGTTTGGGGATAACAAGGGTAGCGATGGTAAAGCTCCTATATGGCGCGCGGCCTTCGCATCGCCAGCCCAGCACAGTTCAAAACCGTATGTGTGGTCGGGAGTTGAATCGCCCGATGCTCCATCTCGCGGAGTCTCTCCCGGGGCGCAGGACAGTTACGCACCAAATAACGCCTTTGACGTGAACTTCCTCAAAATTGATTCCGACAAAGCTTATGAAGTGGCTCAAAAACATGGCGGCGATAAGATCAGCAGCACTCCTGTCACATATCTTCTCGACTGGTCTCCTAGTGGGAACAATTTAGTTTGGCACGTTATTTATGGCGCCAGCCGAAACGATGCCAAGCTGGTTGCAGATGTGGATGCGACTACCGGAGAATTCATCCGCAAAGAAAAATGAAGGAATCCCGGGGAAAACGCAAGCTTTCCTGCAAGCATGCTACTGGAATTCAGGAAGCTTTTCGGTTAAACACCATCACCGCGTAGTACGGTTTTGGACTGTAGCTTTTGGCGTCAGCGCCCCACCGGTAGTTAGTTTTCGTCATGGGGACGTCAACAACCCCAGAAATTTCATAGTGGTCCTGAATGTACCTGCGCGCCCACTTGTAAATGAGTTCGTCGGAGTTTCGACCAGGATCCCAGGACGTGTATAGGTTGACAAAAACCAGAACTTCAGGACGGCTGGCCTCGATCTCGGCAATCATTTCTTGTTGCATTCGGATGGCATATTTCTGATCTTCCATTAGTCCAAACGTGTAGATGTAACCGGTAGCGGAATGCCGATGCGCGTAGAAATAGATCTCAGGCTCTGAGCCGAGCACGGCGATTTTGGCGTCTTCCGACGTGTGCCTGCGAATGTAGTCTGCAACAGGAACGGCCTCTGGAAACGCCTCTAAAGAGTAAACGGAGCGGCAGGCAGCGATCGGATCCATTTCTAGAAAGAAAGCTCGTTCTTTGTAGAAGCAGGCAACCAGCACGAGAGTAAAGAGACCGCAGGCTGCGTATTGCAAGCTTCTTCTTCCGGTTAGCGAAATAAGTTTACTCGTCCCGACACTGACAGCAACTCCGGCCAGAACTGATACCACAGGAAGCATAAGAATAAAATAGTGAGGCCGGAACGCCAGAGTCGGACATACCGCCAGGAAAGAAAAAATCAGGAACCCGAGCAGGAATTGAGAACGCTCGCTTGAGCGACGGTCCAAGCACACCACAATTAGTCCGAGCAGTGCAATGACCCATATCCACATTGCGGCGTCCAGAATTCTGCTAAACGTGAGGAAACAAAAATAAGATCCTATGACCAGACCGTTGTTGCTGGCATATTGTGAGGCATAGGAGACAGTCCAAAACCAAAACGTGCCGAACACGCCAGCGCGCCACAACAGCAGGCAGGTAATGAGGAACGGAAGCACCGCACCTAGTGAGTACAACCCTAGTGGTCCGGCCAGTGCTCGCCATTGAACACCGTGGCGGTACCGTGTTCTAAGGAAATATAGGGCGCCAAAGAATCCGAAAATCGCCCCAGGTTGTTTCATCAAATAACCGACTCCGAGCAAGACCCCGCTGCAGAAGAATAGAAATTTTCGTTCCTGTTCGATTGCTCTTAAAAGCAACAGAATTCCGCCAAGCGCCGCCAGTACCACAAAGTGCGTGGCATGGCCGCAGAAGCCTAAGACGGCCGGACTCACGGAAAGCAGCGCGTAGCTCGCGCTCGCCGCCACCCCCGCGATCGGACCTCCGAACCGCCGAGCCAGCAAGAACACGAAAAAGATGGTGGCTAGGTTCACAACCAGCACACCGAAACGGATCCCTTCTGTTGTCTGACCGAAAACCGCCATGATCAATGCGTAGGCCGCATAAGTACCTGGTAACTTCATGTTGTATGCAAGCTTGTAGGGCGGCATCCCCTGAAGCATGAGCTGACCGGCGTAGGCATACTCTCCTTCATCGCGCTCCAATGGGATATTACGAAGATGTATGCGAATCGCGCACGTCAACAACAGAATCAACGTGAGCAGTGCGTACGCAACGTAAGAAGGCCGGACCAGGGGTTTAGCCGCGGCCTGTTCGAGAATCTGGTTTTGTTCTTCCATTACGAGAGTCGATTCTTGGTTCATAAGCCTCAGTTTTGAGCGGTCCTTGTGATGTGCGCGTTCCAGTGGCTTGCGAGACGCAGGACGTAGTACTGTTCAGTTTCTGGGGACGCGAAGACGAAGGGCAGGAATCCGTAAAAGGAGGAATAGAAGCCCGCGCCCCGGCGCCACCGCATGGTGGACACAGGTTGTGCAAGTTTGATACGGAGCAATCCTGAAGATGCGACGAACTGGGAAGACGGCAGTGGATAGGCCATTGCATTACTCCCCGGAACAATCAGCACGTCGCCCTCACTTGTTTCAGACCTGAGGAAGTCGACCGGGCGCGCACCCCAGAGTTGCATATAGTATTGAAATCCCCAATGTCCCTCAAACCAAACCGGATGTATTTCTTTATTAGTTTGCTGTTGAATGATCTCTGAAGCCTGCCGCGCCGAATTAGCCCAATCAGAATCTGCTTTCGTCACCCAGAGTGAGACCACACCTGAGAGCGCTAGCGCAAGGACAATTTTTCTCTGTATTCCTGGCGTCTTGTCGGAGAGCTTATCCAAACGTCGGGCCAGCAAAATTCCGACTGCCGGGATTAGGAGGATTACGGATCTACCGTTGACGCTCCAATTAACGAATCCAGCAAATATAAAAGTTCCGAGCACCCAGAGTCCCAGAAATAGGGAATCGGATTTTCTCCATTCCCTGAGCTCTGAAGCACCCAGAATGAAAATGGCAGCCCCGGTGGAGATGGCGAGAGTAAGCTGGATGCCAACCATAATCCAACCTGCGCCAAAGCATTCGCGCAGCAGCACCTGATAATGGCCCAAGCCTACCCATCCCCGGGCAAGAGTAAGCGTGCAAACTGCGCCTGCTAATAGTGCAATGCCCAGCTTCTTCCAGCTCCAAAAAAACGGCAAGAAAAGCAGCGCTGACAAGGTGCATCCACCAACGAAGCTGGCACACACAAAAGCGCTCGCCAGCAGAGACGGTTCGCCATTTACGGTTCGTTCGTTCTTTGAAAAATCCATTGCCTGCGAAAACATCGGGTGGCCATATTTGA
>QHZX01000462.1 GCA_003224835.1 Acidobacteriota bacterium
CATCTCTTTGGTGCGCTGGATATCCGCGCTGGGCAGATCAATCTTGTTGATCACAGGAATAATTTCGAGCCCGTGATTGATCGCGAGATAAGAATTGGCCAGCGTCTGCGCTTCGACGCCCTGCGACGCATCCACCACCAGCAGCGCGCCTTCGCATGCCGCCAGCGACCGCGAAACCTCATAAGAGAAATCCACGTGCCCCGGCGTATCGATCAAGTTGAGTTGGTAAGTCTCTCCGTCGTGCGCCACGTACACCATACGGACCGCATGGGCCTTAATGGTGATGCCGCGTTCCCGCTCCAGGTCCATGGAGTCGAGCACCTGCGCCTGCATCTCTCGCGCCGTGAGTGATCCCGTTAGCTCCAGCAGCCGGTCGGCAAGCGTCGATTTGCCATGATCTATATGCGCGACAACTGCAAAGTTGCGTATGTGCTGGGGATCCATGATAAGGCGTGAGTATTGATTTTAGCAGCCATTCGGGGTGAAGCCAGGATTCCCAACTCCTGCTTCGAGTGGCGAATTCGCGCAGCGCGACAGAAACTTTTCATCCTTTCTCAGGTACAATCCTGCGCGGCAGTCCTGGAGGAGTGATGCGACATATTCTGTGGGTTGTCGTGGTTGCGGTGTGCCCGTTAGCTAACGCTCAAACTCTTTCGCCGGAAGTGAAGCAGTTCGTCAAGACAGACGCGCCAGTCATCGCCCTCGAACACGTTCGCGTGATAGATGGAACCGGCACTCCCGCACGGGACGATCAGACGATACTTCTGGTGAAGGGCAAGATTGGATCGGTCGGCGATTCAACTTCAGCAAGCGTACCCAAAGATGCTCAGATTCTGGATCTTCACGGATACAGCGTTATGCCGGGGCTCGTCGGGATGCACGATCATATGTTCTATCCCATGGGCGGCGCGGTGTTCGGAGAAATGGCGTTCAGTTTTCCGCGCCTGTATCTCGCTGCCGGAGTAACTACGCTGCGCACCACTGGCTCGATTGAACCGTACACCGATCTCGAAATTAAAAAGCACATCGATGACGGTTCTTCTCCCGGTCCAAAGATCCATGTGACCGGTCCCTACCTTGAAGGTAAGGGCGCATTCACGTTGCAGTTGTTCGAGCTCAGCAGTCCTGAAGACGCAGTACGAACCGTGAATTACTGGCTGGATGAAGGGGCAGACAATTTCAAGGCCTATAACTTCATCACGGATGATGAGCTTTCGGCCGCAATCAAGACCGCGCACAAGCGTGGCGCGAAAGTTACTGGACATTTATGCTCCATTGGTTTTCGAGAAGCCGCAGGCCTCGGCATCGACGACCTCGAGCACGGACTAGTCGTGGACACCGAGTTCTTCCCGTGGAAAAAACCCGGTGAGTGTCCGGATACGCCGAAAGACATGAGTTATATCTCCGACTTAGACGTCAAGGCCGGCCCGGAGCACGACATGATTGGAGATTTAGTGCGCCGGCATGTGGCAGTTACATCGACCCTCCCGGTGTTTGAGGTGGAGGTGCCTGGACGCCCAACCATCCAAAGTCGCGTGCTGGATGCGCTCTCTCCGGAAGCTCGCGAGAGATTTCTAGCCAACAAAGCGCGCATGGCAGACACTGCCCGTCTGAAGAAACTTTACGGGACAGAAGTATCCCCGATGGCCGGAGCGTTCAAGAAGGAGATGGAATTTGAGCGGGAGTTCGTGAAGCAGGGCGGGACGTTGCTCGCTGGCGAAGATCCCACCGGCATTGGAGGAGTGCTGGCCGGATTTGGCGATCAGCGCGAAGTCGAACTGCTGGTCGAGGCTGGATTTACTCCGCTAGAGGCGATTCACATTGCCACTTACAACGGCGCGCACTACCTGGGTAGTTCCCAGGAGGTGGGAACTATCTCTGCCGGAAAGCAGGCTGATTTAATCGTAGTGAAAGGCGATCCGTCTCAGAAGATCGAGGATATCGAGAACGTAGAGATCGTATTTAAGGACGGGGTCGGCTATGATTCCGCGAAGCTGATTGAATCGGTTCGAGGGCTAGCGGGAACCAGGTGAGAGGCACGTTGAAAGTGGGCATCAAGTGCTTTCCACTAGCTCACTTTTTGTTGTCGTACCCCCGCGGGATGTTGCAGGTTCCATTCCTCCCATGCGCTTCGAATAATCTTGTAAGGTCGGACTGCCGCGGTTCCCAATGCAATTCGCGTCGCACGTAATCCACACTCGCGCACAGCACGGCCGGATCGTCTATGCGCCGCGGACTTCGGTGAATCGGAATCTTCCTTCCCTGTAACCTGCTCAACGGCACGAATAATCTCGAGATTCCGGCCTGAGTGCCTGGGTTTATGCGGCGCGTTTGCGGCCGGTGCTGCGACCACGGCCAGTGCGCGACGCTGAGCTTTTTACGCGGGCCGGGGCCTTCTTCGCAGTGGATCGAGAGCCGCCCGTCGACTGCCCTT
>QHZX01000463.1 GCA_003224835.1 Acidobacteriota bacterium
CCTGTTTTTTCTGATCGGGATTGACGCCTTCAAAGACATCGCTAACTGGCGCCAGCCGGAGGCGCTTTTTTTAGAATGCGAGTTCATCGTGGCCAGCCGGCCCGGGTTCTCGCTGGCAGACGTGGCTGCCTCGCTTCCGGAAAAATTGCGTCCCCGGGCAGAAGTCACAAAGCCTTTTCTACGGCAACCTGCCAAAGGCGACCTGGTGCTGCCCGGACTCACCCTGCATCTGCTCGATAATGTGAATCAGAACATATCGGCAACCGCTATTCGCCAGGCTGTCGCGACCAAGCGCCCCATCAGGAAATTCGTCCCTGAAATTGTGGAAGAATACATCAAGAAAGAAGGTTTGTATGGCGGTTAGTTGGCCAACTCAGGAAGGCCAGCGATCGACGACTCGCATGAAGAAGACTGACGTTAAAAAGACTGCTCGCAAGAACAACGAACTGAAGAAACAAGTTTCCGCAGCCCTCGCGGCCTGCCAGGACAAAAAGGCGGAACAGATCACCGTCCTTGAAATGGACCAGGACGCAGGCGCCTTTACCGATTATTTTCTGATCTGCAGCGGGACAAACCCGCGCCAGGTACAGGCAATATCGGATGAAGTTGAGCTGCGGCTGAAACGTGCCGGGATTTATCCCAACAACATTGAAGGTCATCGCCAGGCCGAATGGGTGCTGATCGACTATGTGGATTTTGTCGTGCACATTTTTTCAGAGGCGGCGCGGAAATATTACGATCTGGAGCGGCTGTGGAAATCCGCAAAGAAGGTCGAACCTGCCGACTTTGGGGCTAAGCCGCGCAGGCGCGTGGCCACCCGGACCCGTGCAAAGAAGCCAGCATAAGCGAAAGGCTTTTACCGCAAAGAACGCAGAGAAATGAAAAGAGAGCGCGAAGAAATACCCGAATACCAGAGGCATAAACTTGCCGTGAACTCTCGGCGTGCTCTGCGCTATCTTTGCGTTCTCTGCGATTAGAATCTTTTCCAACCTCGTGAAACTTACCGTCGCATGGATCGGCAAGACCAAAAGCCCCGCGATCCAGTCGCTATCTGATGAGTACTTAAAACGCCTCAAGCAATACTCCGAAATCGACGGCGTTTCTCTGAAAGATGAACCTGCCCTGCTCAAATTGTCTGGGCGTGAAGGACGAAGCCCGCGCCGCTACCTGGTTCTGCTGGACTCCCGCGGTAAACAGCTCTCTTCCGAGGAACTAGCGCAA
>QHZX01000464.1 GCA_003224835.1 Acidobacteriota bacterium
GTGTTTATCTTTCGGCGAATGCCTTTGAGCAGATACGCAGCAAGACTTCCTTCGCCTTCGATGACATGGGCGAGAGACACCTCAAGAATATTGATCGTCCCATTCGTGTCTATTCCGCCCGTGCAGGTGAGCCGAAAGTCGGCGCGTTAGCCAACCAACTACCGAGCGAGATACCCAAACCGCTCCCGCTACCTGACAAGCCGTCAATTGCGGTGCTGCCGTTCCAGAATATGTCCGGTGATCCTGAACAGGAATACTTCGCCGACGGTATGGTCGAGGACATCATCACTGCGCTCTCGCGGTTCAAGTCGCTATTCGTAATCGCACGCAATTCGAGCTTTACGTACAAGGGCAAGGCTATCGACACCAAGCAGGTCGGGCGTGACCTCGGCGTCCGTTACGTTCTTGAGGGAAGCGTGAGGAAGGCGGGGGGTCGCGTTCGGATCACTGGGCAACTTATAGAGGCCGCAACAAACAGACATATTTGGGCGGATAAGTTTGATGGGGCGCTTGAGGACGTGTTCGCTTTGCAAGACCAAGTGACCAGCAGGGTTGTTGGTTTAATCGCACCGCATCTAGAGCAGGCTGAAATTGACCGGGCGAAACAAAAACCAACTGAAAGCCTAGACAGCTACGATTTATATTTGCGCGGTATGGCGTTGGCCCGGCGGGGGGACCACGCTGAAGCGCGTGAGTTGTTTAAAAACGCTTATATGTTAGATCCAGAATATGCGGCTGCCTACACCATGGCTGCGTGGACATGGCTAACGCAACAAGCGTTCGGGGGTGTGCCGTTAGCGGACGAAATGCGAGACGATGCAATTAAACTGGCTTACTTAGGCTCAAAGCTGGGAAGCGACGATGCGTTCGTACTAGCGCGCTGCGGTCATGTCCTCACGTACCTCGGCCACGAATATGAGCGTGGGTTGTCGATGGTAGACCAAGCCGTCGCTCTCAACCCAAATCTCGCAACGGGCTGGCTCTCGCGAGGATGGGTTGCGCTGCTTTGCGCCGACGCCGGTCGCGCTATCGAAAGTTTCGACCGGATGCTTGGTTTAAGTCCGCTGGACCCCTTGAGAATTTCTGCTTGGAACGGAATTGCCTTTTCACATTTTGTCTTAGGCAGCTACCAAGAGGGTTGCGTGTGGGCAAGGAAATCTCATCAATTTGCAATTAATGTTCATACGCTGGGTGCCCTCATCATGAACGCGGTTCGTGCCGGACGTGTTGGCGAAGCCAAGGAAGCCGCCACGCAATTGTTGAAATTACAGCCTACGTTTCGCGCCTCTCATTCGTTAGAGGCGTTTCCTGTCCGCGCACTGCAAATCCGAGAACGAATAATTGCTGCTCTCCGGGAAGCGGGGTTGCCCGAATGACGACCGGCGTCTCTGTTCTCGCGTCCGCCGATGTCGTCGCACCTTTTCCGCACTGATCGGCGCGATGAACAGGCCATGAAATATTGCAAGTAGTAGTTCCCGCTGTCGCAAAAGCCCAGGCTAAGCGTTACTCCCAGCTCTGCCTGGCGCGTCGATGTTACTGGCAGGTACGACCTCGAGACCCGCGTCAGACAATGCCTCAATGATGCATTTGGCGATTTGCTTTGCTTCCTCCGGGTTCATTCGATTTTCTTGCTGGGTTTTGTGTGCATCGCAAATGGCGTTGGCAATAATTAAGTTCACCTGGTGCGGGTCGGTCATGAGGTCCTCACGAGTGTGGTCGATCGTGGTCTCGCTCATCATATAGACATCCATCGGCTATTCGGCCCTTTGCCTGTTCTCAATTAAGGCGTTGCGTTGGCCACCTCTTGGAACAACTCCTAGCAAAACGCATTGAGTTCCGGCGGTCCTCGCAAGGCGCTTCCGCCTCGCGATCAATCGGTGCGGCGCCGTGGGTACAATGACCCATTGTGGGAGCTGCAATGTGGTATCCCGCGTGGTTCGGGGCTGCTCGCCGAGGCCGAGCACCAGTTGAGTATTGAACCGAAAGTCCACCGCCCCTTTTTAGTGTGGAGATTATGGATTGGAGCCAATTCGTTCGGTACGCAGCGACAGCGATCGGCGCTGCATTCGTCCTAACCGCTGGGCTCTATCTGGTGCTCCGGCTCTTAATGATCGAGCTGTAGCAGTTGACCTTCTAGCTGCACTACTGCGCGCCAATCATGCTTCGACGTTCTCGTCGAAAAAG
>QHZX01000465.1 GCA_003224835.1 Acidobacteriota bacterium
GAAGACGTACAGCTAGAGTGAGTAATAGAAATAATAAGTTCTAACCTGCTCTAAGCGGGAATTACCGAAGTACCTTGAGAAGTCGGCTAGCTTCTAAGCTTCTGGCTGCTAGCAACCCCGCGGTGTCACGACCATTCCGTCCCGGAGCTTCCTAAATGCCAATGAACCAATTGCTTTTCACCTACGTATTGCTCAGTGGGCTGGCGTCGGACTCATGCGGTTCTGGGTGCTGGAAGCGCGATGAATGATTGCAAGAACGGTTGTTAGATCGCCAACTGATCGGCTATGCTAGGTGCTCCCAAAAAGGTTCGACCACCTCAACATCACCCAGGAATTCGACTATGACATTGACCACCTTTGTCCGCAAGAATGCGTTCCGCAATAAGCGGCGCACTCTGTTAACGATGTTGAGCATCGCCTTTCCCCTTCTGCTGCTCTCGTTTCTAATGTCAATTTGGCGAGCGTTCTATGGGGACGATCTGCGGAGCGAACAGTCCAACCAGCGCCTGATTACGCGGCACAGGCGTGTATAAAGACGCGAAGCCAGAGAACTTCTTTGCTCGTTTTGGGACCGATCCCGATGAGTTCTTCGATGTTTATACAGAGCTGTCCATGCCCCAAGATCAACAAGATACATGGAAGAAAGACCGCGCTGGTTGTATTGCGGACGCGGAGCTGGCAAAAAAGTACGGATGGAAGGTGGGCGATCGAATCGTGCTGACAGGCGATATCTATCCGATCACGTTGGAACTAACCTTAAGGGGCCTCTTTACTGCGAAAATTCCGAACAATTCACTCTACTTCAATGAAAAGTACGTTGAAGAGGGGGTGCCGTTTGCGAAGGGAACGGCAGGATTTTACGCAGTCCTGGTGGATTCTCCGCAGAACGTGAATCGCGTGTCGCACGACATAGATGCGGCATTCGCCAATGCGCCTGAACCTACAAGGACGGAAACCGAAAAAGCTTTCGGTCTGAGTTTCTTGGCGATGCTGGGAAATATAAAAGCCTTCATTCTGATCATTTCGTCGGCGGCTGTGTTCACCATTTTGCTGGTGACTGGCAACACTATGGCCATGTCAATTCGCGAGCGCACCCGCGAAGTGGCAGTGCTGAAGACGCTCGGCTTCACGCGAGGAATAATACTTGGGTTGTTTGTCGGCGAGTCCGTAGCGATTGCTGCAATTGGAGGCGTCCTCGGGACTCTGATTGCCCTGTTGTTTCTGTCGGGCGGAACCCACGCTCCCCAAGGGGCCAACCTGTTCGTAATTGCACTACACGAATGGAAATTCACCGCTCCAGCTGCGTGGGGCGTGGCGATCCTGTCTGGATTTTTGAGTTCGGCCATTCCAGCTTACGGCGCTTCGCGCACCGGTATTGTAGATGGCTTGCGGCATATCGGATAAAGGTTCTCACAATGGCGATACCTATCAGCTACAACATTCGTAACATGATTCTTCGCAAGCGTCTCACGCTGATGACGGCGCTCGGAATCGCATTGACCGTGACCACCACGGTTTTCCTCATGATGCTTCTTGCGGGAATGCGGAAAGCCTTTGTCTCGAGTGGCGATCCCTTGAATGTACTGGTTTTACGCAAGGGCTCGACATCCGAACTTACAGGCGGATTTACCAAGGACAAGATGCCCATCCTTCGCCAGCTTCCCGGAATCGCGACCGACAGTCATGGGCAGCCGATGGTTTCCGGCGAATGGGTGGTTGTAGTTGTGCTTCCGCGCAGAAATGGAACCGCCGAGGTCAACGTCACACTGCGCGGCATGGAGCAGGATGGAGTGGAACTGCGCGCCAAGAAGGCCAAACTCGTCGAGGGGAACTGGTTTGCTTCAGGGCAGCGGGAAGTCGTGGTCAGCCGTTCCATTCATGATCGTTTTTCACATACCAATGTTGGCGACATGATCGATTTCGGAAAGGGAGCATGGAAGGTCACGGGAGTTTTCGATGGCGGCGGCTCCGCGTATGACTCCGAAATTTGGACCGACATCAATCAGGTAGCAAGCCAATTTAACCGGCAAGGTGCGGTTGGCAATGCCTATCTCAGGGCGACCGACCCGGTTGCGGCGGACTCTTTAAAGCACCGCGTGGCTGATGATCAGCAACTTCAACTGGATGGCATGCTCGAAACCGAGTACTACGAGAAGCAGACCGCGAACGGCGGCGGGATTCGCCTGATGGGCTTTATTGTCGGGCTGACCATGGCCATAGGATCAATCTTTGCGGCCACGAATACGATGTACGCCGCGGTTGCTTACCGGTCGCGCGAAATTGCCACTCTGCGTGTCATGGGTTTTCGCCGCGGGAGCATCGTGACTTCGTTCATTTTCGAATCGGTGCTGCTTGCGTTATTAGGTGCCGCGATCGGAATAGTTTTGATGTTGCCCTTCAATGGCATGAGCACATCCACTTCGAACCAGGTCACGTTCAGCGAAGTCGAGTTCAGCATGCGCATTACGCTGCAAGTGGTGACCACGGCGGTGGTGTTCGCCGTCGCCATGGGATTAATCGGCGGCGTGGCTCCTGCTTGGGGTGCTGCCCGGCGGGAAATTCTGGCGGCATTGAGAGACTAAGAGAAGAAGATGGCAATCGATACCAAACATAAAGACCTGGAGGGTCTGCGAATAGACCGGTCGGCAGTAGCTACAGAATCGGGTGGCTCGCCATGGGCAAGGAGCATCATTGTTGGCGGCATCGTCGTAATCGTGCTCCTCGGTATCGCAGCACTGGCATACCGATTTATGGGCAACACTCCTGAGGTGGAAGTCGTTCGTGCCACCGCCGGAGGCGCCAACATTGGCGGCGGCACGGTGTTGACCGCAACCGGCTACATAATTCCCCACCATAAAATCGAAGCCAACTCTAAAGTCACGGGCCGCGTGGCTTGGATCGGCGTCGAAAAGGGTGACAAGGTCAAAGAAGGCCAGGTACTAGTCCGTTTAGAAGATCAGGAA
>QHZX01000466.1 GCA_003224835.1 Acidobacteriota bacterium
TTTTTTAGGGCGTTGGGACTTGACGTTAAAAGCTCCCGACCGCGAGTACCCGTCCTGGATAGAAATCAGCGAAGAAAATGGACAGTTGAAGGCGCGTATGGTCAGCCGCTGGGGACACGCCCGGCCCCTTCCCGAAATCACATTAACGAACGGTCGTCTTAAATTTGTTTCGCCTAAGGAAGAAGAAGACCGGAAGGACGACATGGTCTTTGAAGGCACGCTGGCGGGCAAGACTCTGTCGGGGACTACGACCGGCCC
>QHZX01000467.1 GCA_003224835.1 Acidobacteriota bacterium
CGATTCAACTGTTTAATGGAAAGGACCTAACAGGATGGAAGCCGGATAAACCGAATCCATCAAGCATGTGGAAAGTTGAGGACGGCAATCTCGTCAGTCCCGGGCATGGTCCAGAGCTTATCAGCGACTCTAAGTTTCAGGATTTCAAGCTGCACATCGAATTCAATTGCGGAGAAAAAGCCAACAGTGGCGTCTATTTGCGAGGACGCTACGAAGTACAGATTGAAACCAACTCTGAACAGGAACCTCCGAGTCATCACACTGGCGGAGTTTACGGATTTCTTACTCCTTCGCCAGAACTGCCGCGAAAAGCCGGGGAGTGGCAGACCTTCGACATAACATTGCTAGGACGAATGATAACCGTGGTTCAGAATGGCCAGACGATTATTGACCACCAGGAAATTCCGGGCATCACCGGCGGCGCTCTTGACAGCCATGAAGGGCTGCCAGGGCCGATCTATCTGCAGGGCAGTGAAGACGGACATGCGACGTTTCGAAAGATCGAGATCACGCCGGCAGTGAAATAAACGCCTGCCAGAATTCTTCCTGGGCAGGCGTGCTACACAATTTAAGAACTCAGGAGGTCGTTGACCATGAAGTCAAGCATCTTCTCTCGTCGTAAGTTTTTGGGTTTGAGCGCAGCCGCAGCAGGCGCGTCCTTTGGCGCTAAGAGCCTGTTGTTAACTCCTGAGCCATTGCTCGCGGCGGAGAACATGGCCGGCGGCGATCACGTGCGGTTCGGGATGATCGGAATCGGAATGCAGGGTTCTGGGCTGCTCGGGCAGTCTATCGAACTGCCAGGGGTTGAATGTGTAGCTGCCTGCGACCTTTATGACGGGCGGCACACCTTGGCGAGGGAGATCACCAACAAGCCCACGCTTCCGGTCACGCGGCGTTATCAGGAACTGCTCGCCAATAAAGAGATCGACTGCGTAGTTGCCGCAGTCCCCGACCATTGGCACAAGCAGGTCGTCGTGGATGCAGTCAGTGCGGGTAAGGACATTTATTGCGAAAAGCCGATGTCGCATAGTCCCGCGGACGGGGTTGCGATGGTCGAAGCTG
Organism: Acidobacteriota bacterium; assembly: GCA_003224835.1. Taxonomy (GTDB): domain Bacteria; phylum Acidobacteriota; class Terriglobia; order Terriglobales; family Acidobacteriaceae; genus Gp1-AA145. The sequence continues at coordinate 1,063 of QHZX01000467.1, forward strand.
CAAAACGTACGGGCCGCATCGTGCAGATCGGTTCACAACGCGTTAGTTCTCTTATTTGCGCCAAAGCGAAAGAGATGATTTCGCAGGGAATGATTGGAGAAATGATGCTGGTCGAGGGATGGCTCGGGCGCAATGATCCCACGGGGGCGTGGGAATATCCACCGCCGTTCGACCTCTCGCCTCAAAATCTCGACTGGGACACTTGGCAAGGAACAGTACCTAAGAAGCCTTTCGATCCTTATACATTCGCGCGCTGGCGTTGCTGGAAGGAGTATGGAACCGGCCTAGCCGGCGATCTTTTAGTTCACCTGGTCAGCGGCATGATGTTCATGATGAGCATCAATGAGGCCCCGAGGCAGGCGCTCTCGGCAGGCGGAATCCGTCGCTGGAAAGATGGCCGTAACATGCCCGACGTGCACGGCACTCTCTTCTATTACGGCGACCTGCCGGTTTACATGCGCCTGAATCAGGGCACAGAAATGCCGGAGACGTACCGCTTCCAGGGATCAAAGGGCATTTTGGAAGTCAATGAATTTGGCCTGAGCTTCACGCCGCAATCAGGAAAGGACACAGCCCCTAGCTATTACGCGAATAGTTTCCCGCATGCGATGCATGCAGAATACGAGAAGAAGTGGCATGCGGAGAACGATCCTAAGATCGGACAGGAGCCGATGGTGGAAGCGGTGAGCTACCGTGGTCCGGACTTCGACGACATGAAGCCACATCTCTGGAATTTTTTCCAGGCGGTCCGTTCGCGCAAGCCGGTGGTTGAAGATGCGGTGTTCGGCCATCACGCAGCCTTGGCCTGCCACATGGCGAATGAATCTTATTTCCGAAAAGTTGCGGTAACCTGGGACGAATCGTCGAAGAGCATCAAGAGCTAACATAATCCGGATTGTGTGGGAAATTCGCGATGAACGCTGTCAATCGTAGGCAATTTCTTGGGGTGTGCGCCGGCGCAGCAGCTGGCGCCACATTTTTGCCCGACTTCGCCCGTGCCACTGGTTCCGGGCCTTCGGTCCAGTTCCCCTCCGATCCGCGAAAACGAGTAGCCGTTGCGGCGTATCCATTTCGTGAGTTCATTGTGGGGTGGAAAGGATGGGACGGCAAAACTCCGAGCTCGGTTCCCGCCGCGCAGCAAATCGAGCTGAAAGATTTTGCGGCGCACGTTGCGGAAAAATTCAACGTTCACAATGTTGAACCCTGGGGCCGCGTATTCCCTTCCACTGATCCGAAATATCTCGACCAGTTTCGCGAGGCGGTTGAAAAAGCCGGATCCGCGGTGGTTGATATCGCGGTAGATGATGAGTACAGCCAATATTCCCCAGACGCGGCCGAGCGCAACCGGGCTGCAGCTTCCAGCAAGCATTGGGTGGACGTTGGAGCAGCTCTCGGCTCGCCAAGCGTCCGTACGCATATTCAAGATTCAAAGAAATGGAAGCCCGATGTCAGCCGCGCCGCGGAAACTCTGAAACAAGTGGCTGTTTTTCATTGTGCAGGTCATTGAAAAAGTGAATAGCCCGTGGTTGCGCGCGCTGCCCGACTTCGGCAACTCACTAGCCGCACACGATGAAACCTTCGCGTATGGCGCCATTGACGCAATGTTCGCGCATGCTTATGGAATTTGCCACGTGAAGGATGGCGAGTTAAATGAGCAAGGCAAAGCTGTTCACGTGGACTTGGCGCGCACGTTCGCAATTCTGAAGCGGCACGCATACAAAGGATACTGCTCAATTGAATACGACGCCCCCGGCGATCCGTATAAACCAACAACGGAATTGGTCGAGCAGACGATACGATTTCTTTCTTAAGCGGCCGCTGTTCCTGCCCGCACCGCAGCCTCTCGAGCAGCTCTTAATTGCGCAACCGCATTACCGCTCGGAAGAAATTCCATTGCCACCATACCGGAGTATTTCAATTCAGCCAGCTTGCGGAATATGTTGTCGTAATTAATCTCGCCCGTACCAGGTTCGTGACGTCCCGGAACATCGGCAATGTGCACAAGCGCAAGATGCGGCATTGCCTTTTCCAGCTTTGCGATGAGGTTCCCAGAGGAAATCTGCTCATGGTAGAAGTCGTATAGCAATTGCACTTGCGGGTGGCCGACTGCCTGAACGACCTGTAGCGCCTCATTGACTTCGGTCAAAAAATATTTCGGGTTTTCTTCAGGATCGATATTCTCCAACAAGAGCCGCACCGGTTGACCATGAATCGTTTTGCCTTCGACGATAGCTGCAGCCCTTTTTAGAGTCTCAATGCAACTTTGATGTTGTGCCTCGCGAGCCATTCCCGGGGCTCGGTCGCCCGACAACAGAATCAATGCCGGACAATCAATCCGCTCCATGGTCCGTAGCGCATCATTTAGCTCTGCCAGCAACGCGTCCCGGTGGTCCGGATCACAAGCGCCATACTTCAATCCGGCGGTGCAGTCGAAGGTGATACCGAGTTCTTTGCGCTTGGCATTGGCGCGATCGAAGTCCTTGTCCGTCCAGTGCTCGTATTCGCCAACCAACTCCACATTGTGGTATCCGGCTTCGGCGACTTTTTCCAAACGTTGTTCAAAGGGCAGGTCCCTGAAGACCGTCCAAAGCATGACGGAGAGCTTAAAGGGTGCTGCCGATGTTTTCTCTTTGCTTGCTGCAGAGGTCGACTGACCAAATAAAGTGGAGGGTTGGGCCAGAGCGCAAGAGCCCACAACAGTGCCCGCCAGCGCTTGAGCAAAGCTTCTTCGATTCATCACTCACCTGGATCGGCCGCTTAGCTGCGGTTTCGATCGTGTGAAGTTATCACAATTCAGCCTTGAATCGGCCCTAATTATTGGTACACGGTCCGCTGGGCTTAATTATTTTGGATGGTAAGATTTGCCTGCCTTCAGGCACGGAATACGAGCTTGTACATCGGTGCGCTGTGCAGCTGAAAATTTTCGTTGACAAGAATTCCCTGGCAGAGGCCGCTTCCCTCGAGGCTGCAACGACCATTCGCAACTCCATACGCGAGCGCGGGTCGGCGCGCATTATTGCAGCCACAGGAGCATCACAATTTGGGTTTTTGGACGAGCTCACTAGGACTCGGGACATCGACTGGGCCCGGGTAGAGATGTTTCATCTCGATGAATATCTCGGCATGCCGGCGACCCACCCTGCGAGCTTCCAGAAGTTTTTGCTTGAGCGCCTGATCAACAGAACCGGAATAGTCCGATATCACTTGCTGAACGGCGAGGATGATCCGAGTAAGGTCATTAACCAGGTCACCGCCGAAATTCGAAAAGCGCCAATTGATGTAGCCTTTGTCGGTGTTGGAGAGAATGGGCACTTGGCATTCAACGATCCGCCAGCCGATTTCGAAACCGAGAAGGCTTACATTGTTGTCCAGTTGGATGGGGCGTCCCGCCGTCAGCAGCTTGGTGAGGGCTGGTTTAAAACTTTGAGCGAAGTGCCTAGGCTAGCGATTTCGATGACTGTTCGCCAAATTCTTAAATCCAAGCAGATTCTATGCATTGTGCCCGAGGCGCGAAAAGCCCGAGCCGTCGCCAAATGTTTTCAGGGACATATCAGTCCGCTTGCGCCAGCGTCTATTCTGCGGACACATTCCAATGCTTTGGTTTACCTCGACAAAGATTCCGCCTCGCTCCTCAAGCCTGAAGGCCTTCCAACAAAGAGCTGACCATGAGAGGAATGCTACAGGGGACGTACCAGACCTTCACGCGTGGCTTTTGTGTTCCGGACCAAGAGCAGGACAAGAATCATTCCAACGAACGGAATCAATCCCG
>QHZX01000468.1 GCA_003224835.1 Acidobacteriota bacterium
TGCCGCGACTTCGGTTTGCGCCGCTAGTTGAATCATAGCCAGGACTAATTCTCCTTTTTCAATTGGGTCGAGCGCGTGCAAGCGGCGAAGTGCCAAGAGTGATTCATCCCAGTTGCGTCGGGCAGCGTTGATGACAGCCACGAAACGCAGGATGCTGTGCGCCGGATACTCTGACAGTCGTCCCTGACATGCGCCGGAGTTAAGTTGCTCGGAACGATCGAGCGCGGCGAGAAACTTATCGCGCTCTATTGAGATATCTATTTGCTCAGATTCGGTATCGATCTGATCGTCCCCAGCTATCCTGTCTACCGCCAGCACGTGATGGCTCGCTTCATGAGCATTCAGGCAAGCATATGCTCCAATGCGCAGCCAGTGCAGCAGCGTGAATTCAGCTTTCCATTCAGGATCGACGCTCTTATCCGCAATCAAATCGGCAATTCTGTTGTGGGAGTATTCTGTAGGTTCCGCGTCAGCCCCTTCGAGGCTCCACACCAGATATTTTCGTGCCGTGTCATAGTCTCGGGCGACGGTTTCAAGATGACACCGATACTGATATTGCCGTGCACGGTCGCTGAGACTATTAAACTCCGCCATCGCTTCTTCGCTCGCGTTTCTTGCGGATTGCAGTCGGGCTGGATCGGCGGTGCCGGCAAATATCTCGCTCTGGACCAGCGTTCCCAAGGCGCGGGCCCGTAGGTCGAACCGCAATGTCGCTGGAAAATCATCCTTCATGACCCGGTGGAACTCATTTGCTTGCATCTTCAACGAATCAGCCACGAATCTCATTCGTTGGGAAGCTTTGTCGAACTCGAAGCAGTCGGTGTAATGCACGGCCTGTGCGATGAGTCCGTCCATCACTAGAGGGATTCGCTCCCACTGCATCGCCACCGAAGGCTGCAAATATTGCATCGCTTCCATCTCGGTTTGGGCTTTCAAAAGAACTCCTTTGTGATTACAAGCGGTCAGCGCCCAACGTCGGAGAGAGTAAGCGAACCAGTCGAGCGTCGGCTCGTCCTTGTGCGTCGCTAAATGTGTTCGGAGCGCCGTTTCGAGATGTTCCAACAACCAATGAGCAATTTCATATCCCTTATCTAAGAGTCGCTGTTGGCCCACAAGCTGATCCAGCCAACCGACTAGCAATGCGAGTTGAGGATCGCGACCGCGAAAATCCATTCGACCAAGCCGTCCGATGATGTAACCCAATCGCTCTTCAAGTTTAGCCGCGAATTCCTGATCTTGTTTCGTGGCGTGTGGTGCGTGGACCAGCGATTCCGCCAGAATCATCAGAGCCATGCCGAACGAATGTTCTTTCACAAGATCATCGACGCGCTCAAACAACTCTCGAATGGTGAGGGTGAAATCATACTCACCGAACAATCCCTTTAAGGTTTCGGCCAGAGTTCGTTGCGTTCTTAAACGCTCGAATTTGTCAGCGCTGGCATGACTAAGAACATCACAAATCTGGAGAGTGGGAGAATCTCTATAGGTTCGCTCCACCACGCCATCGAAGCGCCAGTTACGTGATTCTCTAGTCAGCCCGTAGCGCACTTCCGCAAAACCTAAGTACTCGCTGATTCGCTTTCGATATTCATCAGCGCTCAACGGTGATTGACCCTTTCCAGGCTTGTACTTCGGATCGATTAGTCGAATGCAAATCTTCTTCTGCGGATGTTGCCTCAGCTTCTGCTGAAAAGTCCTTAGCGTTACCTCTGCGATCAAATTCGCATATGTAGTCGGACGATCAAAGTATGAGATTCGCTCGGCATTAACCAATCGAACGCACTGCCAGTCTTGCTCGCGCACGACCGATTTGATTATTGAATCAACTATTCTTAGATAAGTGACACGATTCTTCTCAATAATCTCTGTCGCGTGAATGACGTGTCTAGGCGGGAAATTCGCCTGCCTGTTAGCGTCAGCGACAATCTTAGCCGCCTCTGAATCACCCTTGTTTCGAGGGAGAACTAAACCGGCAAGCTGACTCGCGCCCCTTTGTCGCCCAGCTTCACGCTGCTTGGGATCAACAATGCCCTCCTGAAACCTTCCAGTCTCATCGAGGTATAGATCGTATTCAAGAGTTTGCGTGCTCATTAGAGTAGAGAGGAGCCGTTTCGGATAGCAGACCCACGTCAACAGTGAACCAACTCTTCTCAAGTTCTTCAGCAAAGTCTTCAAAGAGCTTGAGCGAGTTCTTCCATCGCGCAGTTACTTGAGCCAACGCTAAGTCCGAGCCTCGAAGTTTCACGCCGAGTGAGTTAACCCTGACAAAAATTTCGGCTACCTCTTCATAAGCTAAGTCGCGTTCCAATACTTGCATGACGTAGGGATAGTTCTTTATTTGACGCAGCTTTTGAAGTCTTTGTGTGTACTTCTCATAGAGAGGATCGTCCGGCTGTAGACCGAGAGGCTTCAACAAGGACCAGTCACTCTTCTTACCATCTAAGACGTCCGACACCTTAACCCAGGTCGGAATTGCCAATAGTTGTCGCGACGAGACGACGAACGTTCGACGGCTAAGGCGTTGTTGTCGTCTTCCACTTCGGTAAGCTCGACAGGCGGGCCGTCTGGATGATCGAGATTGAAAAGGATGTCGATAGGTCTCTTGCGGTTGCGAACACTAACAGGTTCACCGTTCATGACGGCGGCGAGGGAAGTTAGTCTCTGCTGGCCATCCAGCAAGAGTTTTTGAGTTACGAACGCAGGCTTCTGCTGTTCAACCGCCAAATCGCGCGTCGGTGCTTCTTGATCAGTTTCCCACACGAGAATCGTACCTGATGGATATCCGCGATAGAGCGAGTCTAACAAGTCGCGTACGCGTGTGGCGGGCCACACGTATCGGCGCTGCATTTCCGGCAGACGTAGATCACCCCGCGCGATCATGCCTACAAGTTCACCGACGTTCGTATCAACTTTTCCCATGATCTTCCTCCTTGGGAGCTAGGCACCTCAATCGGGCCGCGTGTCTCCGCATAGCGGGCCTTGAGCGAGAAGACTTAGTCTAAAAGGGTCGAATTGAGTGCGCACTATATTACTCTCTGTCGTGGCAGCGCAAACTTCTTCGGACGTTTGAAATAGACCTGGTGAATCCGTTTACATCGTTTTTCCGCGATGTGTTAAATTCTAGCCCGTTTTTCGGTTAGCTTACCTTGCAAGCCATGAATAAGGAGCAACTAAAACAACTGGAAAGGGAGCTGTGGAGCGCGGCGGATAATCTCCGCGCTAACTCCGACCTCAAATCGAGCGAGTACTCAACGCCGGTGCTCGGACTCATTTTCTTGAAGTTCGCGGACAACAATTACCGCCAGCATGAAGCGGGAATAATAGCAGAGTATCAAAAGCTCAAAGGCACGCGGCGCGAAAAGAAAATGTCAGACATTGCGATTGAGAAGTGCGGATTCTATTTACCGGATCATGCGCGCTATGACTACCTATTGAATCTCCCCGAAAAGAAAGAAACTTGATGGAACGTTGCCGAAGGACGAGTACTTTCCCCTGACGCGCACCGACAAGACGCTGCCAAAGCAATACTCAGAAACTTTGAGAAAATTCCGTCAGATGCCACTGGCGATCTCTTCGGGCAGATTTACGAATACTTCATTGCGGAGTTTGCCCGTAGTGAGGGTCAAAAGGGAGGTGAGTTCTTTACACCGCGCTCAGTTGTTCGGTTGATGGTCGAGACTATCGAACCTCATGGTGGCAAGGTGTTCGATCCGGCCTGCGGTTCCGGCGGAATGTTTGTGCAGTCGGCAAAGTTTATTGAAGAGCATCGATAGGATCTCTCGAACGGCGCAAAGAGCAGTGTCTATGTCTACGGAGGAGAAGGTCCAGGATACGATCAATCTGGCGAAGATGAATCTCGCTGTTAACGGACTGCGCGGCGATATCAAGAAGGCTATTAGTTATTACGAAGATCCATTTGGCAGCTTTGGAGCGTTTGATTAGGCAGAGGAAGCGTTGGAAGAAATTGAAGCTAAGGGAAATCTGTCTTAAGTGCCGTTAGGCACGCAATATTTATAGATCCAAGGGATTCTTTAATGTATTAGCCCATTTATAGGCGTCAGAATATACCGCTCCTCCGGAGCTGCGATTTCACTAGGCAGCGTTGTTCTACAAATATGTCGCCGCTACGCGGCTGAGGGCGTTCGCTCTGGAGTTTTGGGGCAAAGCCGTCTCACTGTCTCACTGGGCTTTGCCTCAAAAGTCGAAGTTGACTCATAAGTGATAGGGTTGACCCAAAAGTCATTC
>QHZX01000469.1 GCA_003224835.1 Acidobacteriota bacterium
CGCCCGGCATAAGCCAGCTCCGAAGCCACGGCGGGATTCTCCAGCAGATACAGAATAGATTTCGCCAACGTATCAGGGTTCTCTGCCGAGGCGAGCAGGCCGTTTACTCCGTGCTGGACGATTTCGCGATTGCCGCCGACGTCGGTTGCGACTATCGGCAGTCCTGCCGCCATGTATTCGAGTAGGGCATTGGGGAAGCCCTCCGCCTTCGAAGGCAGAACCGCTATGTCGCAGCAAGCCAGCAGCTCCGGAACATCCTGACTCTGTCCCAGGAACAAGCAGTTCTGCTTCAGCCCCAGTTCGGCGGCCATCAATTCGAATTCCGCTCGGCGTGCACCGTCTCCTGCTAAAACGAACCTGGCTCCGGGGAACTTTGCGCAGACCTCTGCTGCGGCCTTAATCAACGTCGGTTGGCCTTTTATGTCGCTGTGCATATTTGCGACGTTGACCACGAGCTTGCAATGCTCAAGACCAGGAAACAATCGCTTGCGGTCCGCCATGACATTTCTGAAGCGTTCCAGATCAACGCCGTTGTGGACCACGCGAATCAGTTCCGGAGAAAATCCATCCTCGCGAACTAACTGCTCGCGAATTTGTCCGGAATTCACCAACACTGCAGAAGAAAGCGATTGCAGGTGACGGAGAATCTTTCGACGTCGCGGAGTGTACCAGGCAAGATGCGCGAGATCGCGCCGGCTGGAAATAACCACGGGAACACGCGCTAGACGGCCGGCTGGAATGCCCAAAAGGTTTGACCACAGGTCATGTGTGTGTACCACGTGAAAATGGTTGCGCCTGAGAAACCGTGCCAGCCGAATCATTTCGTAGATGCCACTTGGCGAATCCACTCCGCCGGCGGGATAACATTCTCTGATAGCAACAGCAGAGCCTTCTAGCCTGGCAAGCAGAGGCCCGCGCACTCGTAAACATCCTAATGTCACCTCGTAGCGTGCAGGATCAAGACGTCGGGCCAATTCCACTGCCTGAGTCTCCGTCCCTCCCACATGCAGCGAATCGACCAGGAAGAAGACACGTCTCCGCTCACCAGATCCCGGCTTAGAAGGTCGCCTGTCTCGATCCGGATCGGCAGGCGCAGTAGATGAAGATGAGGTCACCGTTTGCACATCAGGTGGCGCTGAGCACGGAGATCGCGGTGGGCTGATGTTGATTTCCCGCCCGCGCCTCGAGGAAGTTGCGATGCCATAGCTCGAGCATGAGCAAGAGCCAGAGCTCGTGGGAACGGTTGCGGCGTCCACTGGTATGCTCCTCGACTAATTTTCGCAGCGCAGTCTTTGAGTAATATCCCCGCTCCAGTGTGCGGCGTTCAAGCAAGATCTCCACCAAGTCGCGTTTTAACTCGTCACGCATCCAGTGCACCAGTGGCATAGCAAAGCCGCGCTTCGGGCGATGCAATACTTGTGATGGAACTCCAATTCGTTCAGCCAGTTTCTTCAGAATGTATTTCCCACTCATGTTTCGCAGCTTCAGCGACATCGGCAGGCTCGTGACCCATTCCAGGAACACGTGATCGAGCATTGGGACTCGTACCTCGAGTGATGTTGCCATGCTCATACGATCAACCTTGGTCAAAATATCGAATGGAAGATAAGTCTTCGTATCGAGATAGAGCAATCGCGAAACAAAATCTTTGGCCGGCGCCTCATCGAAATAGCGGCGGAACAAATTGAGCGGGGATTCGACTGTGTCGGACCAGGCCAGAAAATCTTTACTGAACAGCTCACGCTCTCGCCCCCACGCGGGAAAGTGCGAGACGCTGTCGATGTAGCGGTCGCGCAGAGGCAAAGAGATATTGAAGAGAAACCGCCGCCCGTAAAAACTCGGCGTTCTGTGGAATATCTGGTCGCGGTATAAACGGCCAAGCCATTGCGGAACACGATCAAGCTGACTTCTGCGCAGCAGGCGCGTATATCGGTCGTATCCGGCGAATAGCTCGTCACCACCGTCGCCGGAGAGCGCTACGGTTACGTGCTCTCGCGCCAGCCGCGAGACGTAGTATGTGGGCAGAATCGATGAATCCGCGAACGGCTCCTCTAATCCTGGAGTCAATTTTCCCAGTGTGCCCACTATATCCGGCATCAGGATCAGCTCGTGATGCTCGGTCTAAAAGTCTTCACGGTACGCGACGTCGCTTTTGCCATCAAACCCACCACGATCGAAGAGTCCACGCCTCCGCTGAGCATGGCGCCCAGAGGCACATCGCTGATCAGCCGCATGCGAACCGCTTCTGCTAATCGCCGCTCCAGCGCTTCCAGGCATTCTTCTTCTGAAATTGATCCCTGCGTGCCATAGGCGGGAAGGTCCCAGTATTGTTTTACTTCGATCCGGCCGTTGCGAAATTCCAGCAGATGTCCCGGCGGCAATTTGTGGATGTTGCGGAATGCAGATTGCGGATCCGGAATATACCCAAAATAGAAATAGTTGAGGATCCCCTCGCGATTGACATCGGCCAGGCCTGGTGCCGCTTCGAGCAATGACTTGATCTCGGAGCCGAACAACAGCCACTCTCCGTCGAGCGCGTAATGCAACGGCTTCTTGCCGAGGCGGTCGCGCGCCAAAAGCAGTGAGCGATTCCGGGAGTCATATATGGCAAAGGCGAACATGCCGCGCAGCCGGCGCACGCAGTCGCTGCCGAATTCTTCGTAGAGATGGACGATCGCTTCCGTATCGGTATTGGTACGGAAGACGTGCCCGCGAGCGCGCAATTCATCGCGCAACTCGATAAAGTTATAGACCTCTCCGTTGTAGACGATCCAGATGGTTTCGTCTTCGTTGGCGATAGGCTGGTGCCCGGTAGAGAGGTCGATGATGCTGAGACGGCGCATGCCCAGTCCTACTGGGCCGTTCACGTAATAGCCATCATCGTCGGGGCCGCGGTGGGATATAACATCGCACATGCGGCGAAGGACGGCTGCGTCGGCTACGCAACTGCGGTCCGTGCCCACGATGCCTGCAATGCCGCACATATTGGTTGGTGAATCCCCCGATTTATTATCGCAGGCCGCAATCTTCAAACCAGCGAAATACTTCTTCGTAGGTGTGCTTCGACTGATACACCGGCGAGTACCAGTCGAAGGTATCGAGCAATCTCCATTCGCGGGACGGATTCATATTCATCGGCACCGCATAGCTCAGCGCGCCGCTCAAAACCGAACCGATTCCAGGTATCCAGCGCAGACCGCGATGTATGTAATAAAGCGGATCTATAGCCACGCAGAGCGCATGCAGTGATTTCGGCGAGAGCTTCGTCGTCAACTTGCGGTAAACGTCGCTCATGCGATACCAGCGCACGTACGCGCTATATAGCCAGATCGCGATGCTTCCACCTGGCTTGAGCAGTTTGGGCAAGCACTTGAATGACTGCTCGCAATCGGGCGTGTGGTGCAACACGCCAATGCTGTAGATATAGTCGAAGCTCTGCTCGAGAAAAGGCAGATTCAAAACGCTGGCCTGGCAAATCCAAACGTTGTCTCGCGAACACAAGTTTCTCGCGGCGACATCGGCGGCCAGACTCAGATCGATGCCTACAACGTTCGCGCCCCAGCGGCTGGCGACGTCGGCAAAGCGGCCCATCCCGCACCCAATGTCGAGCACCCACTTGCCTTGCAGTTCCGCAGGACTAAAGCCGGTGGACTCGATGAACTGCCGTTCCGACAAGTTTGAAATTTCGCCATCGAGCTGAGTGCGAGCGTACTTTCCCCATTCGAATCCAAAATTTCCCGCGTAACCTTGCGACTCGACAAAACGCAGCACACCATTAGTGATCGGGAAAACACTGGAGCACTTTCGGCACTGCAGACCGCTGGGATGAACTGCAACATCTCCCTTGCAGCGCAGGCAGCGCAGCATCGGAACCAGCCTCTCGAAAAGCGCGGCACGTGAATCTGAATTGCTGCTTCTCTGGGATACTGCTTCTTCAGCTGGCGTTGTCGTATTCGATGCCATCTCTTCTCACTAACCTAAAATAGGCGAATCATCCCGCTTAAACTGCTAGCTGACTTTTTGCCAAACTGCCCTGTCGGAGCCCACCAGGCAACGGAAGAATCCGACAATGAAGGCCAAATGCATCGCGAATAAAAAATATGGCACGAGGCCGTAACGCACCCGGCGCATGTGTTGGTAAAAGAAAAAGCCAAGTCCAGCCCAGCAATAGAACAGGACCTGGGCTGCCAACGCCACGCGATAAGACGGACTTCGCATTAACACCACATTGCTTGCCAGCAAGGTGATAGCAAAGAACGGTACCAGCCAGCGCAGCAGCTTATGTGAAATCAACGCAAAGGGAGTGAATCCCTTCCACGGAACGCGAACCAGGCCCCCCACAGCGCGGAAGCTCCCTACGGCGAGCCGTACGCGCCGAGTAAATTCCCCTGAGACCGTGCTGGCAGGGAACTCAATGGCCACAGCTTCGGGATCATAAAGCACAGAAAATCCCAGCCTGCGGGTGCGCATAGGAATTACGAAGTCTTCAAGGATCGTGCTTTGCGGGATCGGCGAAAAGCAATCGCGACGCAGCGCATAAATGCATCCGCTGGCATTGAGGATTGCGCGCGTCGGATCCGGCCTGGTAACGCACTGCTCCGCATACTGCGCCTACTTCCGGGTCCGAAAAATGGCGAACTAATTTCTTGACCGCATCGTGTTCGAATAACGTGCCAGCGTCACAGAAAACTAAAATCGGGTTGGTTGCACGCGCCACTCCCTGGTTCAAGGCGTTTGCTTTGCCCTTGCGCTCGCTCAACAGAATGCACTCGTAGTTCTGTTCGCGAAGATTCTGCAGGATTTTATTGGTTCCGTCATCTGAACCATCAGAGACGAAGATGACCTGCAGCCGTTCACGTGCAAAATCCAGGTCTCGCAAATTCTCGATCTTCGCGGGTAAACCTTTCTCTTCGTTATAAGCGGGCACTATGATGCTGACCCCCGGCATGCCTGATGAAGAGGGAGTATCTGCGCGGCGGTTACGTGGAGAACCCAAGAAAAGTAGGTCGCGCCAAGCCTGAGTCACCGAGTAAACAAGGAAAAGCACCAGCGGGTACAAGAAGTACGGATAGATCACCAGGGCAAGGCTTAGCCAGAAGGCGACCTTCGCCACCAAAATGCTTTCGGGGTTCATCGCCCTCCCCGTCCCAGCACCAACGTCTTGAGCGTCTTAAACAGAATCAACAGGTCAAGCGAGATCGACATGTTCTTGATGTAGAACAGGTCATATGCCAGCTTCTCGCTATTGTCTTCAATGGTCGCGCAGTAGCCGCGATTAATCTGCGCCCACCCGGTCGCCCCCGGCTTTACGTTCCAGCGTTGACTATAAAAAGGAATGGTCTTTACCAGTTCCTGCTCCTGGGCGGGCACGAACGGTCGAGGCCCGACAAAGTGCATATCGCCCCGCATGATGTTGTAGAGCTGCGGCAGTTCGTCAAGGCGGGTTCGGCGCAGCAAACCTCCGAGTCTGGTGACGCGATCATCGCCCTTAGCCGCCGGCGGATGGTTTTCGCCCACATCAATGCCGTCATACATAGAACGGAATTTGTACAACGTGAAAGTTTTTCCTCGTTTGCCCACTCTCTTCTGCTGGAAAACAACCGGTCCGGGCGAATCCAGCCGAATGGCAATCGCGACCAGCAGCATTACCGGCAGACACAGCACTAAGAGAAGCAGTGAAATGACGAAAGAAAAAATCGTTTTCCACATCGTCAGCCAACGTGACGTATGGAATCCAGGCGAAAACAAAAGCCAGCTCAGCCGCAGTGATTCGATCGGAAGTTTGCCGGTAAGCTTCTCGTATATTTCGGCGCCGTCTTGAACGCGCGCGTATTCCGACTTAATGGAGAGCAGATCGTCCATGGGAAGCTTGCCGCGTTGGTCTGACATGGCAACCAGCACATGGCGAATTCCCTGTGTTCTCACCACCTCAGAGATCTGGTCCGGTGGGCCGAGATATGGCAAGTCGTCTCTGGCAGGGGCCATTACAGCACTCACGTAACCCATAAGCTGAAGTCCGAGGTCTGGCCGGCTTAGAATTTCTTGCGCCAGCTTCCTGGCCAGCGGACCGTCACCCAGCAAAATTGCGCGTTCCAAAAGATGTTTGGAACGGAATAGCCACAGGAATAACTCCCTCCAAAACCACACCAGAAGAAGAAGGAGGATCAGTCCTAGAGAGAAATTTCTCGCGCCCAGGCTGGTTTTCGGGTAAACGGAATAGAGCACCGCCATCACCAGGGTCCCCACACCGGAAACCTGGATCAGACGAATAATTACCTCACGACGATTGGTCAGGATCAGGGAATCGTAGAGGTCCCCGTAATACATGCAGAGAATGAACACAAAAGTGATGAGCGCAATATTGGCGAACCCACCGTCGTAGTTCAGGAAAATGTCGGCATCTCTGCCCATCCAGAATACACACGAGACAGTGAACGCCAGGACCACGACACAGGCTTCCGAAAATGCCAACAGCAGAGTTCGGCTGGGAAAATACGCGTTGAATAAGCGGATTACCATCTCGACTGTTTCTCTATTCCTCTATCGCTGATTTCACGTCCAACGAAGCCGTCGCACAGGTCATATATCTCAACAAATCATAAGTTCCGCGAGATGCCGGAGGTCTGGGGGCGAGAACTTCACAGCAGTCACCTTGAAAACTCCTCTTCCAAAAGACTTCTCTTAGTTCACGCCCGATCCTTGCCGTTCGGTTTTCCATACGCACTGTAGTAGTACTGCGAATAGGCGGGTAAAGTGTCAATTCCGTTTAGCACCACTCCCACCAGGTTGTCCCCGAACTCTTGCCGCGCCCGCTGGGCTATATCGAACGGAGTTGCATTCGACCGCACCACCATAATCACGCCATCGCAGTACTTTGCGAGCAGAGCGGCATCAGAAACCGCGACCGCCGGCGGTGAATCGACAATGATCCAGTCAAACAGAGGCTCCAGGCGG
>QHZX01000470.1 GCA_003224835.1 Acidobacteriota bacterium
CCAATGATCTTCAACAACGTGCTCAACGATCGCTCGCTCGATGATGCACATGCCAAGTGCTCGTTTTACGATCCCTATATCGGGGAAGGCGCCGGGTATCTGCAGGTCGCGCGCCTCAGCGGGAAAGCTCCCGCCCTATTGGTCATCCCGGATGGTGGAACTCCGTTCGAAGCCTACAATCCGATCCTCGATCTCCCTAACCATTTCGGCGCGAGGCCGGTCTTCACCGATCCCACTCCGCGCGGAATCACCTTCGAAGGTTTCTACGAGTGGATGGTCCACAGCCAGGCCTACGCCGAAAATGAATGGAAGGGCGTGCAGGAATGGAATCCACCGACATCTGTAACTCTCAAACCGGGCGAATCCAAGACTTACGGATTCAAGTTTGTCCTTTCACCCTCCATTCGCAACATTGAGCGCACGCTCGCCGAGAACCGACGACCTGTCGCGGTTGGAATTCCTGGCTATGTTTTGCCAACCGACATTGACGCCCGCCTGTTTCTCAAATATTCGATGCCGGTGAAATCGTTATCTGTCGAACCCGAAGCAGCACTCTCAATCGCGAGAATCGCACCCTCAAATGGGTGGGCTGCGTACGAGATTAAAGGCAAGCAGTGGGGACGTTCCCGTCTAACCATCACCTATCAGGACGGCCTTGTACAGACCATCCAGTACTTTGTAACAAAGCCCGAGTCCGAGGTCGTCGCCGACATGGGCCACTTCCTCACCACCAAACAGTGGTACGTTGACCCGAACGATCCGTTCCATCGCAGCCCTTCTGTGATGACCTATGACCGCGAACTCAATCAGATCGTCATGCAAGACAGCCGTGCCTGGATTGCAGGCTTGGGTGACGAAGGCGGCGGCGGAGCTTGGCTGCCCGCGATTATGAAAGAACTCGTCGAACCTAACAAGGAGGAGGTCGAAAAACTCGAGCAGTTCATTGACGGCGTGGTCTGGGGAGGCCTGCAGTATAAGGACGGGCCAAACAAATTCGGAGTCCGCAAAAGTCTCTTCTACTATCAGCCTGATGAAATGCCCAAAGGCTTCTATCGCAGCGATCTGGACTGGAGTTCTTGGACCAGCTGGAACAAGAAGGCTTCAGAGCAAGTTGACCGCTCCTATGATTACCCGCACGTTGCCGCTGCGTATTGGGTGATGTATCACCTCGCCCGCAATGACCAGGGCTTAGTCACGAATCATCCTTGGGACTGGTATTTGAGCCAGGCATACGAGACCTCCATCGCTATGACCAGGTATGCGGAAGGCTTGGCCGTCTTTGGCCAGATGGAAGGTGACATATTCCCGCAGATTCTCGCCGATCTCAAGCGAGAAGGCATGGCCGAGCAGGCGGCGAACCTCGAAGCGAAGATGCACTCGCGCGCTGACCGTTGGAAGGCGCAAGCTTATCCCTATGGAAGCGAAATGCCGTGGGACTCAACTGGACAGGAAGAAGTTTACGGATGGACAAAGTATTTTGGCTATCAAGACAAGTCCGATGTCACCCTCAACGCCATTCTCGGCTACGATCCCAGCATTCCGCACTGGGGATATAACGGCAGCGCCCGCCGTTATTGGGATTTCATCTTTGCCGCAAAAGACCGCCGCCTGGAACGTCAACTGCACCATTACGGCTCGTCCCTAAATGCAATTCCGCTGCTCAGCGACTATCGCCGGCACCCTGACGACTTTTACCTTCTGCGCGTAGGATATGGCGGCACGATGGGCGCACTCACCGATATTGATCAAGAAGGATTCGCCTCTGCCGCATTCCATTCTTTCCCCGACATGCTCAAGCCCGATCCGCTCTCCGGGGACTATGGTCCAAATTTTTTCGGGTACGCCTGGAACACGGCGACCTATATCGTTCGTCATCCTCAGTTCGGATGGGTCGCATTCGGCGGCAACATCAAGGTAAATGGAATGACAATCAGCGCAACGCCTCTGGACTCTGCGCGGTCGCGAGTCTATATTGCCTCGCTCGGCTTGTGGCTGACGCTTGACTGCGGCGCATTCGAGGCAATCAAAATAAACTCAGCCACGGGCGCCGTCGAAATCGGACTCGCTGCAGCGACGCCGTTCACTCCGTCAGCGCGCTTGCATATCGAGCAACCAGCGAAAGTCCACGGTGTTGGAACTTATCATCCGACTAAGACCTTCAACATCGAACGCGAAGCCTACGTGATCCCGTTGGATAAAGAAGTTACACGAATCGAACTCAGCGCGTCCCATTAAGGCGACGGCAGAACGACGCCCTCACTGTGATGAACAAGGCGCGTCCATCCGCTATATCCCAAGAGCCCATCCTCTTCGCTGTTGATTGACTGCCCGCCGTGTCGCAGGCGGGCAGTGCATCAGCATTAATTCAGTTGGGAACGTCAGGCCCGTCAGCACATCTGTGATTTCGCCCGAATCACTGACCCGTACTATCTTTCCACTGCCAGGCAACGGGAAGTCCGCTTCCGTCGAAGTCTCCAGTGCGTAAAGTTTTCCGTCCACAAAAACGAGGCTGATGACGGCGGTCAGACCATCGAACATTTTCATGAGTTTGTGATTGGGCAATAATTTGTACAGAGAGGAAGAACCGGGCGTAATGGGAAACAGCCCCAGGTTAGCGATATAAAAATTGCCTCTCTCGGCTA
>QHZX01000301.1 GCA_003224835.1 Acidobacteriota bacterium
ACGCCGAGAAGGCGTTTCAGCAGCTCAGTGATGCTTACGAACGGCTCTACTATACCGGGCTTTTACACGAGCGGCGCGCGAAGGCTCAACTTCGCACCGGACGTCCAGCACACACCGTGACGGTTTTGCTGGAAGATGCGATGCGCAATTACGAAGAAGCCGAAAGAATCCGCCCCACGGGAAATGACGACGCCATCCTGCGCTGGAACCGCTGCGCCCGCCTGCTGCATTCGAAGCTGGATTCGGAGTGGCACCGTGAGGTTGGGATCGAAATGGGCGAATGATAGGCAGATGCGGCAGTAAACCCTACCATTAATTTGACCAATACTTTTGACCATGGTAATATCTTATGACCATGAGAGAAATCGCGATCTCGGAGTTCAAGGCTAAGTGCCTGGCCATCGTGGATGAAGTCCAGAAAACCAAACATCGAGTGCGGATCACTAGATTCGGAAAACCAGTGGCTGAATTGGGGCCGCCATCCCCGAGCGACGCTCCAAAGGACTGGATGGGATTCATGAAAGGCAAGATGAAGATTGTCGGCGATATTGTATCTCCGGCCAGCGATCCGGACGATTGGGAGGTCCTGCGGGATTGAGAATTCTTTTGGATACGCACATCTGGCTTTGGAGTATCTACGATCCCAACCGAATCGGGAGGAATTTGCGCTCGGAACTCAAGAATCCAGAGAATGAGCTTTGGCTTTCGCCAATCAGTGCTTGGGAAGCCCTAATCCTCCAACAAAAAGGTCGACTCGAACTCGAGGAAGATGGAACTGCATGGGTGGCCGAGGCTACTGCGATTTTTCGTGAGGCGGTGTTGACACACGAAGTAGTACTTCAGTCGCAAAGCATTCCTCTTTTTCACAAGGATCCCGCTGACCGCTTTCTTGCTGCCACTGCGAAAGTGCTTGGTCTGACCTTGGCCACTGCCGATACGAAGCTGCTCGGCCTCGGGGACATCGCGACTCTAGCCAATCGCTGAAAGCTTTAAGAACAGGAACATGGTTCCCCCCGCCACTCTGCAGCATCTAATTCTTTAGGTACATTGACTTCCGGTCTTGTTCTACTAAGATTGGAGGCAGTTCTTTGAATGGTCCATCCCAAATTGGGGGCGTCACGGTTTCGACGGAGATGCTTGCGGCCAAGAGGCATGCCGGGGTGCACTCACCCGTAATCGAGGGCAAAATGATAATTGCCAATCAACAGATGGCATACGCAGCTTAATTAATTAAGTTGCCGTCTTCCGCAGCTTCGCCCGTGGGCTGCGAGCGGACGTCACACAGCGGGCTGCTCTTCCCGGCTACGTCTGGGCCGGGAGGCTAAGATCTCAGGCTAGCGGCAACCGTTTCTTGTCCGTTCTGAGCGGCGGTCGCGAACGTCTTGGGCTAGGCGGCAACGCTGAAGGCCTGGGGCATGAACGTGAATAAGCATGTAGTCTCTTGACCAGTAACATTTTCGGACGCGGGTTCGACTCCCGCCGCCTCCACCAACACCCATCCTGTTTTCAATAGATAGAAATCCAGATCCCTGCGGCGTACTGTGGCGTGCGCCGAACGGTGTTCGGTTCGATTTGACATCAAAGTTCACCACTCAGCGTCGGCTAGGCCATAAAAGCATGCAGTAACTAGGTCATAGTTACTGGACGAAATCCTCTTACAGCGATCTAGATCAAGAACTTACAAGTGTGTTACTTACAACCTCCATCGTAATCTTGTCGCGTCATCGGGGGAAAGCTATCGTGGCTCAGTTTTTGATAGTGTCTGGCAGCAGTGCCAGTGTTACTGCGCACTCAAGAGCTTCAGAAACACTTATGACGTGCGCGAGGAAGACCGGCATCTGCCAAAAGCAGAACTTTGTGAAGAGTGCCACTTTAGCCTTGCTCGTTCTGGCCGCATCGCTTTCGTCGTGGTCATTAACCGACGTCCCTGGAAACGCGGTGAAGAGTTCCAAGCATTACCGCGAAAGCGGCGTCGGGAATGCCACGGGACGCTCCGGATCCGCCAATATGTCCGCCCGTGCCCTGCTGGACAAGGACGGCAACACCGTGGTTGAAGTCACTAGCGGCGCGCTCGATTCGAGCAGCACGCCTCCGGGCAGCTTCCGAAAAGTACAAGTTAAGGCATTGAGCCCCGCGGGGGACGCGCTTTCCGTGGACAACTATTTTCCGCAGGAACCGCACCGATGTGGTGACCGTCGTTGAAACCGTGAAAATGAGACCTGACCTGGTTGTGGACAAGCTTACTTTCCCAAGTTCTGCCATTGTGAGCCACTCGGTTAACATCAGCGCCACCCTCTGGGAAGGGAATGGAGACGCTGCAGCCAATACGACATGCGTGCTGGCAATCGATGGCAACAATGTGGATCAGATGAACAATGTCTGGGTGGATGCAGGAGGTAGCGTGAGCTGCGTGTTTGCTTACACATTTAACGCACCCGGCAACCACACCATTCAGGTGACCGCCGCAAACGTAGTTCCGGGAGACTGGGACACCAGTAATAATTCCAGTTCCGGCACGATCAACATCACAAATCCGACTTCCGCCGAAACTGCTTCCGCTTCCTTTGAAGATGACAATGGCGGTTTCCCGTTGAGTCGTATCACTACGTCTAAGCAATGGTTGAACGGAAACCTAGTTGTGGATGTTTCGGATACAGAAGGGAAATCCGGGCGGACGCAACTTTCTAATACCAAGTTCTCCAGCTCCGGCTGCACTGGCCACACGGATGCAGTCCAGTGGCAATTCCCTGTCGGCGTGATGTACTCAGAAACCATGGACGGATTACCTGTGTACTCTGTCACCGATGCGGTGATCAGTGGCTATAGCGTTACATTTGCCGGGAACAATTCCCTTCTCTGCCACGGCATTGTTGCACGCGAAGACCGACATTATGGCAGCAGCAATGCCGGTGATCACTGGAGCTATCTCGAGTCGTCCCAGTTTTACGACAGCGCCGGAAACCTTCTCTCCTCCGCGCAGAGTGTCCAGAACCAGAGATTTGCTGGGGATGTTACCTATCTCTCGTACGGTTACCAGTGCTACTACTGGAACAACCCAACCCAAACCTGCACCAGTCCAACTGACTATTACGTATGGAACAGTCCGTTCCATGATGTTTATGGCACAGTTGTGCCTGTGGGTAGCACCTGGGTACCTAGCGTAGACACTCGGGACGCTGAGGGTGCCACGTTTTCGGGCAGCATCAGCGTGCCTTTGAGTAGCACGCTTCTGACGAAGAATCAGCCAGAGAGGTGCTTCAACTTCGGCCCGGACAGCGACGGCTTTTACTACCAAAACTGTTCGTCCTCGAGCAGTGAGTACACGGTTACTAAGGGCTCTGGATCGAACTAAGACAAACTCGTTCAGCTGAACTCTGCTCCCCCGGCGTAAATCGCCGGGGGATTTTTTTTGCGCGTGAGCCTTATCGCTGTTTTTCGGGCGAGTATGCTGATCTGACTGCAACTCAGCTGTGAGCGCCCGAAGCGCTGCTGTGCTGCCGGTGCACGGCTAACCATCGCAGAATCCTCACGTCCAATGGTGGTGCTTCGAAAGTGGCCTCGAAACCTGGCAGGTTGCGTTGCAATTGCGCTTTCATTCACTATCGCGAGCTTCGGTCAGGCAACGGGCGACAAACCTGAGTCTAAGGAAATACTCCCAGCCGGCACCCGCCCGATTATTAAAATTCCACGAGTCACGCAGCCGCCAAGGCTGGAAGATTTTGATGGCATGGTTCCAAATGGCGCGGCTGTACAACTGCGGAAGGTCACAAATTTTATCCAGAACAAACCTTCGGATGGAAAGCCGGCGACGGAGCGGACCGAGGGCTACATGGGCTACGACGACACCAATCTGTATGTCGTCATGGTCTGCTGGGACGACAAGCACGTAGGCGTGCGCGCGAGTTTGACCCGACGCGAACCCTCGACACCCTTCGATTCCGATGATTACATCGAGTTCACGCTCGACACATTTCAGGACCAACGTCACGCTTTTCTTTTTGATGTGAATCCGCGCGGTGTCCAGGCAGACGCGCTCTACACCGAAGGCGAGGGCACGGATTATTCGTGGGATACGCTGTGGTATTCGCGCGCTAAGGTCAGCAAAGATGGGTACGTAATCTGGACGGCAATTCCCTTCCGCAGCCTGCGATTTCATCCCACCGGCGAGAACCATTGGGGAATCATGCTGACCAGGTACATTGCGCAGAACAATGAATATGACAACTGGCCGGAGTTGTCGCCCACGATATCTGGCCGCTTAAATCAGGAGGCTACAGCCTCGGGTCTGGAGAACATTTCGCCCAGCCGGAACATGCAGTTCATTCCTTACGTGGAGTCTCGCACGTTCCGCGGCCTGGATACCCGCGACCCGGCGCAGCCACGGTTCGACTCGGCGAATTTCCAGGGAAAGGCGGGGTTGGATTCGAAGTTCGTGTTCCACGACAGCCTGGTGCTGGATGCAACGGTGAATCCGGATTTTGCGCAGGTGGAGTCTGATGAGCCGCAGAACACGATCAACCAGCGATTCGAAGTTTTCTTTCCAGAGAAACGGCCATTTTTCATGGAAAATTCGAATTTCTTCGAAGCACCGCTGATTGCTGTAGGCTTCCTACAACCGCGTCTGGTTTTTACTCGCCGAATTGCTGATCCGACATTTGGAGTCCGGCTGACTGGCAAGCAAGGTCCCTGGAACCTGGGCTTCCTTATCGCGAGTCAGTCGCGACCTGGGTGAACAGTCCAGCGTCGGCGCTATGTTCACCGACCGTGAATTTATGGGCCGGTACAATCGCGCCGGCGGTCTCGATGGCACGTTCCGGCTCAACAAAAACTGGAATGCCAGCTATCGCGGATACATGAGTTCGACTTTGGACACAGCCGGTTATTCGTTTGGACAGAGCCATGACGCAGTCCTAGTCGGCACGGGACGTCGCTTCACATTCGAAACGGAATACCTGGACATCACGCCGAATTTTCTTACGGAAACTGGTTTTGTTCCACGGGTAGACCAGCGGGCGATCAATCAATATGGACACTTTTACTGGCGGCCTGAGGGCAAGCACCTGGTCTTTCATGGTCTGGAGGAAAACACCACGCAGATGTGGGACCACCACAATCAAACAGTGCAGCAGGTCGCCAGCGCGGACTATGTATTTGCTTTCCAGCGGAACATTATTGTGGCTCCGATTATTGTCTATCAATCTGACGTACTGAGGCCGGTCGATTTCTCGGGACTACCAAATAATCGTCAATATACGCAGGGAGGTGGCGGACTTGTGTTTCGTGGCAGCCCATGGCGAATGTTCAGCTGGAACACGCGATTTTTCCGTCAAGGGGCAGTCGTAGTGGTACCAGCCGCCGGGCAACTGCCGTACACCGGCGATGAAACTGCGCTGTTCCAAACCATCGGCATCAAGCCAACCAACCGGTTACAAATCGATAACACATACATTCTGGACCGGGTGGATAACGGGCTGGTGCACCATGCGGTGTTTAACAACCACATTGTGAGATCAAAGTGGAATTATCAGTTCAACCCTGAGTTTTCGTTGCGTTTCATCGCACAGTACAACGGTGTGCTCGCAAATCCAACCTACTCTTCGCTGCAAACCACGAAGAACATGAACTTCGATGTTCTGTTCACCTACTTACTGCATCCCGGCACCGCTGTTTACGTGGGTTATAACTCGAACCTGGAGAACGTAGATCCGAACCTGTGCGTGCACATGGCGGGGTCTGAGCAGTGCGATCCGAACGGTTCCGGGCTGTTGCGCTCTCCCTCCCGTCTTACCAACGATGGCCGACAGCTGTTCGTCAAAATAAGCTATTTGTTCCGAAGATAATGCGAATGTTAGGTTGGGGCGAAATGGCCCATCTTGCACACAAGATGAGGCCCCTCGCATTCAGTGGCGCGCTGTGAAGTACCTTTGCCACTCCGCAGCTTGCACTCAAAAATCAACAAATACCGACTTACCAGCGTCGGTTACCGCTCCCAGGTGTGTTCATCCTCCTGCACAGTAGCTGTCCGTGTAAATACAGGA
Organism: Acidobacteriota bacterium; assembly: GCA_003224835.1. Classification (GTDB taxonomy): domain Bacteria; phylum Acidobacteriota; class Terriglobia; order Terriglobales; family Acidobacteriaceae; genus Gp1-AA145. The sequence continues at coordinate 6,039 of QHZX01000301.1, forward strand.
AATACTGTACGGGATCGAACACAGCACGTATGGCGCTGTAGGTTCGTTTCGCGCATTGCTTACACGGCGTTGCCCGCGCAGAAGCCTGAGGCCCATGCCCATTGAAAGTTGAATCCGCCGAGGTGGCCGGTTACGTCCACGACTTCACCGATGAAAAACAGGCCGGGAACTGTGCGGGTCTCCATCGTTTTTGCAGAGAGTTCATTGGTGTCCACGCCACCGGCGGTGACCTCGGCTTTGTCATAGCCGTCGGTGGTTTCGGGTGTAATAGCCCAGTTGTGCGCCTGCCGCTCAAATTCAGCGAGGGCGTGGTTAGTCCATGCTGCTGGGGGATGCAGATCGACCCAGCGATCCGCAAACCGATGAGGCAAAACTTCACGGAGCGCGGTTTTAAGGGTGCTGAGTTCACGGCGCGCAACATTGCTGCTACGCATCGGTGCAGTCAAATCGCGCTCTGGCGCCAGGTCAATGGTGATTGAAGTTGCAGCCCTCCAATAGGAAGAAATCTGCAGAATAGCGGGACCACTGAGGCCCCGGTGGGTGAACAGCATTTTTTCGCGGAAACACTGCTTCCGTGCTGCTGTCACTACCTCGATCGAAACGCCGCTCAGGTCAGAGTAATGCTGGCGGTCCTGGTGATTGAAGATAAGCGGAGTCAGGGCCGGCCGGGTCTCCTGGATCTTCAGTCCGAATTGTGTCGCCAGTTCGTAACCAAATGAAGTTGCGCCCATCTTAGGGATGGACAGCCCGCCGGTTGCGACCACCAGCGCGGCCGCTTCGAATTCGTTTTCACCCGCGCGAATTGTGAAGCTGCTCTTACGCTCGACGCGCTCCACGTTGACATTCGTGAAAATCCGAACTCCGACCCAGGTACACTCCGTTTCGAGCATGTTCCCGATTTCTCGCGCAGAGCCATCACAGAACAGTTGTCCAAGAGTTTTTTCGTGATATGCAATGCCGTGCTTTTCAAGTAATCGGATGAAATCCGCGGGTGTGTACGCCGCCAGCGCCGATTTGGCGAAGTGAGGATTGGCGGAGATAAAGTTTTCCGGCTGACAATACAAGTTTGTAAAATTGCAGCGGCCGCCGCCAGAAATCAAAATCTTTTTGCCTATGCGTCCAGCGCGCTCAAGCACGGCGACACGTCGTCCGCGCTTTCCCGCCTCGATGGCGCACATCAGGCCAGCTGCTCCGGCACCCAAAATGATCACATCGAATTCGTGTTTCACGATCAACGATGGCCGCTTGGTGGTGGCGATAACGACTGAATAAGAGATTTAAAATCCGAAGGCATGGCGCATTCCAACGAGACGGTCTGGCCACTGCGGGGATGGATAAACTGCAACGAAGCAGCGTGAAGAGCAACCCGCGCGATGCGTCGCTCGGAGGCTTCGCTCGCGCTGTACTTGCGATCACCGATCACAGGATGGCCTAGTGCTGCAAACTGCACTCTGATCTGATTCTGCAATCCTGTCATTAAGTTGACCCGGACCAGCGAAGCCCCGCGAAGAGAGCGTTCGATGGAGTAACTGAGTTCAGCTCGCGCCGCTTTGCGATCCCGTTCTGTGCTCAATTTTTGATACATTCCCTCTCGCCGAAAATAATGAACCAGCGTTCCCCGTTTTGCGGCGAGATGTCCGCGCAGCACCGCCAAATATTGGCGCACGGGAGTATGCGCGAGAAATTGCTGGACCAGCGCCTCCCGATCAGAGTTGGTTTTCGCGAACAGCAGAACTCCGGATGCGAAGCGATCGATGCGATGGACTATCAAAGCGCGTTGCCGGCGAGGCTTGAGATCCTGTAACAAAAGGGATAAAGCGGAGGGCACATCCGAACCGGGGGCGGGTACGGCCAGAAGTCCGGCAGGTTTATTGACTGCTACAACCGCATCATCTTCATAGATGATCGCAAGCTCCCGTGAGAAACGAGGTGGGCGCCGGTGTCCCTCGCCGGGACCAGAGCTACTCTTGCGGGGGAACTTTCTCACTGGCGTCCCGCATCGCCGGCGTGAACGGCTGGGCTGGGGAAGTTCATCAAGCTAATGTACTAGCTTTTTAAAAGAAACTTTTGTGATGCTGAATGGATGCTTCCATCGAGCCTCATCGCTGAAGCAATTCGGAATCACAGCCCTCAACGGTAAGCGGGCAATTTCTGGTTACCAGCGTAAGTGCCAGTTGCTATCAATCTCCGAGCAATGCCGATATTACATCGAGAGGCTAAATCCTCGGCGAGAGCTGTGGCCGCGAGTCGCAGTTTGGAATTTCCTCACCATTACTCAACACGAGAAGGACAGGATGCGACACCACCAAAGCGTAACCGTGCTGTTGCTATTGATGTCAACCCAAGGCTCTGCGCAGCAGGCTGCCTCTCCTGAACAAGAGACGATCCAGGAACTCGTTCAACAGCTAAAGGAACTGCAGAATAGGGTTAAGGAACTCGAATCTCACCAGCCGATCGCGAGCTCTACTCAGTCTGCTCCCGCCCAGATGGCTGATTCCCGACCTCCAGCCCCGGAAGAGACCAGCAACACGCAGCTTCCATTCCTTCCTCAGGAACTTCACGAACTCCGCGGCATTCAGTGGCGAGGATTCGGAGAAGTGAACTATAAGGTCTTGAATCAGAGAACGCCCGAATTGGGATCGTACGGGTTTGTGCCTGGTTCACACGGGAACTTCTTTACCGGCGACTTCGATCTACTGCTCACTTCCCGGATCAACGATAAGGCCAGCGTTCTCGCGGAAGTTGTGATTGGTGAAGCTGATGCGCAGAGATTTGAAGTGGACCTGGGACGTGTGCTGTTCAAATACGACTATAACGACCATCTGAAGATGTCTTTTGGGCGTTACCACACCGGTATCGGCTACTACAATACCGCCTTTCACAACGGTGGTTGGCTTCAAACCACAGCTGACCGCCCGCTGATTATGGAGTTTGCCGACGATGGGGGCCCTCTGCCTACCCAGGCGGTAGGTGTGTCGGTCACGGGCCTGATCCCATCGGGAGGACTGGGGTTGAACTACCTCGCAGAGTACGGGTCGAGCGACACCATACGGCTTGATCTTCTCGATGGCGATATCGAAGATGAAAGTAACAGTAATCACTTCGATCTGGGTGTGTTTGCCCGCCCGAATATCCTGCCAGGATTGCAAGTGGGCGGATCTATTTATCATGATCAAATCCAGGACTCGCTTCGGGGAGGAGTCAAGATTGGGCAGAGCATTCTTAATGCACACGTTGTGTACCTGGGGCATGGAATCGAATTCCTTAACGAAGGTTTCCTCATTCGCCATGCGTACGAACAGAGTTCAACAGTGTTCAATATGCCGGCCTTCTACTCCCAAGTGTCAAAGCGCTTTGGACGCGTCCGGCCGTTTCTGCGTTATCAATACATAAATGCTAACCCGGGCGGATTCCTCGAGGATATTGGTCTGCGCCATGGACCATCTTTTGGCGCCCGGTACGATTTCGATGACAACATCGGCTTCAAGGCCCAGTTCGATCATACTTTGCGAAGAGATCTGCCGGACCTGAATGGGCTACATCTTCAGTTGGCTTTTACTTTTTGAGTATGCTAAACGTGCAGACAAGACTGGCGATTGCCATAGCGGCCGTCTGGATCGCGGGGAACGCCACAGTTCCAGCAGCTCTGTCACAGACGTCCGACATAGCTGTTGTAGTAAACGAGAAGAACCCTGTGAAAAATCTTAGTAGTCAAGAAGTTCGAAATATTTTTGCCGGAGATAGACGATCGTGGCCTGGCGGCTTGCCCATTAAGCTCTTCGTGCGCGCCCCAGATGCGCATGAGCGAGCAGTTCTTCTGAAGCTATTAGGCATGTCGGAGAGTGATTACAAGAACTACTGGACTGCAAAAATATTTCGGGGCGAGGTCCAGTCGGAGCCGATTGCCCTTTTCTCAAACGGCATGCAGAAGGAAGCCATCAAAGCGTATCCGGGTGCTGTCGCTTTAGTGAATATGCAAGACGTGAAACCTGGCATGAAGATGGTGAAGGTAGAAGGTCATCTGCCCGGAGAGGAAGGGTATCCTTTTAATTAGCACCATCAAAACCTCTCTCCCCCGGGGCGCGGATGCCAGAGCTTCCAGACATTGCCGCTTACATTATCGCCCTCGAGTCGCGCATTGTCGGTCAGCCGATTGAGCATATTCGCCTGGCGAGCCCATTTCTGCTGCGCACGGTGGAACCGCCGCTTTCGAGTGTTGAAGGACGCGTGGTGCGCGAATTGCGGCGCATCGGAAAGCGCATTGCAATTGGTCTTGAAGCTGACCTGTGGCTCGTTTTGCATTTGATGATTGCGGGACGTCTGCACTGGCGGATCTCTGGAGCAAAGCTGGCTGGACGAAATCAGCTTGCGGCTTTCGATTTTCCGAACGGCTCTCTGGTGCTTACCGAAGCCGGCGCGAAGCGCCGCGCTTCCCTTCACCTGTTCCAAGGCGAGCAAAGCCTGCGCGATGTAGATCCTGGCGGTATCGATGTTTTCGCCAGCGATCTCGAATCTTTTCAGGCTGCGCTCACAGTTGAGAATCGAACTTTGAAACGCGCGTTGACGGACCCGCGGATCGTGAGCGGCATCGGAAATGCGTATTCCGATGAGATTTTGCACGCGGCCCAACTCTCTCCTATCATGCTCACGCGGAAACTAACTCCAGCCGAGTGGGAACGGCTGCTTGCCGCAACTCGTGCCGTCCTTCAACGCTGGATTGATCAGTTGAAATCCGAAGCTCAGGCTAAGTTCCCCGAGAAAGTAACTGCATTCCGTAAAGATATGGCTGTGCATGGAAAGTTTGGGCAGCCGTGTCCACGATGCGGTGAGAAGATCCAGCGTATTCGGTACGCGGACAATGAAACAAACTACTGCGCGCAATGCCAGACCGGCGGAAAAGTGTTAGCCGACCGCGGTCTTTCACGCCTATTGGGAGCGGACTGGCCTCGCAGTCTGGATGAACTCGAAGCACTCAAGAGGCGCTAACTGCAGGCGTCGCCTTTCGCATTTCTCCATTAACCTTTACACTTCGACAATGCGGTTGAATTTCGCTCTGGTCATCACAAACGCTTTGCGAGACTCATCGAGGGGGACTCCGCAAAATGAAACTGATTCGCTTTGGGGAGCCGGGACGGGAAAGACCCGGCGTGCTCTTAAAGGATGGAAGCCGTATTGACGTGTCTGCAATTGGTTCGGACTACGATGAAAAGTTCTTTGACAAAAATGGACTAAAGCAACTGGAAACGTGGTTGAAGAAGAATGCGGCTTCCGCACCACGGGTGCAGCCAACGGTACGTCTCGGTTCACCTATCTGCCGGCCGAGCAAGATTATCTGCATCGGGCTGAACTATCGTGATCATGCCGCAGAGACGAAAGCTGAGCCGCCGAAGGAACCTGTCATTTTTCTTAAATCGACCACCTCACTAGTGGGCCCGAATGATGCTCTGGTGATGCCACGCAATTCGAGCAAGGTGGATTGGGAAGTAGAACTGGCGGTGATCATCGGCAAGCGGGCGCTTTATGTGGAGACCAAGAACGCGCTAGATTACGTCGCCGGCTACGCCTTGCATAATGATTATTCTGAACGCACCTTTCAGCTGGAACGTGGCGGGCAATGGGTAAAAGGAAGGAGCGCGGATACCTTTGCGCCGCTTGGCCCGTTTCTTGCGACTCCCGACGAAATTCCCAATGTCGGCAAGCTGAAAATGTGGCTCATGGTTAACGGAGTGTCCCGGCAGAGTAGCTCAACCGCCAACATGATCTTCGATGTTTCCACGCTGGTTTCATATGTGAGCCAATTTATGACACTGCTCCCTGGGGATGTGATCAGTACCGGGACCCCTGCTGGAGTTGGATTAGGAATGAATCCCCCGGTGTATCTGAAGGCCGGCGACATCGTGGAACTCGGCATAGAACAGCTAGGTGAATCGCGGCAGCGGGTGATGGCATACCATGGCCACTGAGACCCTCCGGAATTTTCCTGCGGGGACTGTGACCGGCTTGCGAAGCCACGTTCGCTGGAATCTGATCTTTTGGCTCTTCCTGTTGAGCGGGGTCGCATTTCTGGACCGCGTGAACATTTCCATAGCGGGCGGATCTCTCGCCTCTGCATACCACTTGAGCAACGTCCAACTCGGCTGGGTATTCAGCGCCTTTCTTGCCGGCTACGCACTCTTTCAAACTCCTGGCGGCAGACTGGCAGACCGACTGGGCGCTCGGCGTGTGCTCGCAGCAGGAGTGATCTGGTGGGGAGTATTCACCGCGCTGACGGCATCGGTGCCGGCCGGAATCACGGGCGCTTTGTGGCTTTTCGTGGCGGCGCGGTTTTTACTTGGCGCCGGCGAAGCCGTGATGTATCCCGCTTCGAACCAATTCATCTCCCGCTGGATTCCGATACAGGAACGCGGAATCGCAAACGGCTGGATCTTTGCCGGAGTAGGCGCCGGAGCGGGGCTTTCTCCACCGCTCATCACCTACGTGATGCTGCATTACGGGTGGAGAACATCGTTCTGGATTTGCGCGGTAATCGGGCTGATTGCAGGCCTGGTGTGGTTTATTGTTGCGCGTGACACACCTGAAGAGCACCGCGGAGTGTCGCCATCAGAGCTGGCATACATAAGCCAGGGAATCTTCGCAGGCAAGTCCAGTGCAAAAGATCAGACGCTGATTGCGTGGAGTTCGATTTTAAAAAGCCGCGATGTGTGGGCCATCACATTCAGTTATTTCAGTTTTGGCTATGTCGCCTGGATATTCTTCAGTTGGTTTTATCTTTATCTCGCTCAGGTGAGGCATTTGAATCTTAAGGCCAGCGCGTTTTATGCCATGTTGCCATTTTTGGCGATGGCAGCATGTTGTCCGCTTGGGGGCTTGATCAGTGATCGTTTGTGCCAGCGATGGGGAGCGCGCATCGGACGCTGCTATCTTGCGGCCGTGGTCATTTTGATGGCGGGAGTTTTTCTCGTGCTCGGAGCGGAAGTCGAGGGCGCTAGACTTGCGAGCGTTGTGCTGGCGGGCGGCGCAGGCTCGTTGTATCTGGCGCAAAGCTCGTTTTGGTCAGTAACGGCGGGGCTGGCAGGATCATCCTCAGGCTCGGTGTCCGGATTCATGAACATGGGAGCGCAAATCGGAGGCATGGTGACCGCTTCGCTCACTCCGGCAATCGCCAGCCGGTTCGGCTGGACAGCATCATTCCTGGTTGCGGCTGCTTTGTGCTTGTTCGGAGCTTTAGCTTGGATGATCGTCGATCCCGAGCGCGCAATTGATTGCAACGAACCCGTTGTAGCGGAGGCATGAGTTACCGTAGAACCCAGCTCCGCTAAATTCACCTCCTTCCGTTGAGAATTGGTCAAATGCAACTTTGTTGAAAACAGGCATGTTGTTGGCTTCGTTTTGTAAATTGAGTGTCAGGCTCAGACCGTGATACTACCGTCGTCGTTATACTCGCGTAGGGGAAAACACAGCTGGTCGTCAGTAAGTTTAATTGATAGGCGAAACTTCCGTAGACTTTTAAGCCGCTTTAAGGAGTCGTTCAAGCCTTTTTGAGTCGCACTCTGAACGCGATGAATTATGTCCAAATACATTGGATGCGGAACCCCCTCGAGATCAATTTTGGCTTGCGCGATGTGCCCAAGCTCTATTTCTCTCAAGTTTTCTAGCACTCTGCGGGTCTTTGCATCTATCGGAAAGGATGTGGTCGCGTCTGCATCACTCGTCTGGGCACAATTAGAGCTGTTACTCGAGAGTTCCGATAACAGTCGGGTACGGAGACTATGGGCTGCTAGGCCGTTCACTGCATTTTCAAATCGAAACAATCGTTTCAACTTCCAATGAAACATTGCCATGCGTTCAACCTCCAGTTCCTCGAGAATCCCTATTGGCCCGATTTCTAAGCGACAGCGTTCGCAAAGCTCAGTGAACTCCTCCTTATCCTCTTGGGACAGCTCGAAATTCGCGTTTTTCGCATAAAGTCCATGTGTAATACCGTTCCGGGAGCTATGATTCTTTCCCTCCGCTGTACGCGGCCCGGTGGATTTCTTGGCGTTCTGACGATTGGCTTCGCGTTTTCGATCTGAAACAGTGATTTTGTCGGGATGATTAGCGGAGTCAAGTATTTCCTGGTGGTTAAGGTTTTCGTGGTTAAGGTTTTCGTGGTTAAGGTTTTCGTGCTTAAGTTGTTCGTTATTAAGTTGATTGTTGCTAATGTATTTGTTGCT
>QHZX01000471.1 GCA_003224835.1 Acidobacteriota bacterium
ACAATCCACCCCAGCGGTGGGAGAGGCGCTTCGAGTTGCACCTTGTCTTTCATGAGAGTCTTAGTTTTCCGTTCCTCAAAAAAATGGTCGTGAACAAAACTGCGGAATTGGCCTTTGATCATTTCATCGCGAAAAAATGCCGGGCGACAGTATTGTGTGATCCGGCTGCAATGTTGCATTTGGAAACCGAAGTGGCGGCCTCTCCACGTAACCTGTTGTCCAAGCCCAATTAGTCCCGAGGTAATGCCCGCGATGGCGAGTTCGCCAGTCCCGCTCAGCGAACGTGTATGCAGGTCGATGCTTCGCGCCAGATCAAAGCAGCGTTCCAAGGGAGCAGCTATCTCTGTCACGAACTCTAGCCGAATCACTCCAGCATCCGATTTACTTCCGCATGTGAAGGCGCGCCTTCGAGCGTGTTGTACGTGCCGGTGGTTTGCAGCTCTTGTGCGATGCGTTGCAGCAGACCGAGAGTGGCCCGCATCGGCGACGATCCCAAGCTAACGCGGGCGACGCCTGCTTCCTGCAAATGCGGAACAGACGGGGAGCCGGGACCAGCCAGAATATTCAAGGGATGATGGAGCTCGCGCACAAGCTGGGAAATCATTGGCAAGTCCCGAACTCCGGGAGCAAAGAGACAATCGGCCCCAGCATCTCTGAAGGCGGAGAGACGTTTAACCGTCTCCCCGAAACGGCTTTCCGGATTGCCCACTTGCAATAGGTAAACATCGGTGCGGGCGTTCAGGACAAGAGAGACTCCCATTGCACGAGAGGTCTCGCGCACTGCGGCGATCTTTTCAAGCTGAAGAGATAGGTCGGCCAGCTGACGATCACTACCATCCTCCAGGTTCAGTCCGACAGCCCCAGATTCAATCACGGCTCTCGCGGTGAGAGCTGCGTCTTCCGGCCGATCCCCATAGCCGGCTTCAACGTCCGCAGTCACTGGAATTTTCACCTTGGTTGCAATTCGCGAAACCATGGCGAGCATCTCTTTACGCGAAATTTTCTGCCCGTCGGGATAGCCGAGTGCAAATGCAATGCCAGCGCTGGTGGTGGCAATCGCAGCAATCCCAGTCTGTTCGAGCACGCGTGCGGTGGCTACGTCCCAGGCGTTGGGCAAGAGCAGAACCTTGGATCCGCGGTGGAGGTCGCGAAATAAATTGGCTTTAGCTGCCTGATCGCTGGAGTTCGTCACTGGGCGCCTGATTCTTTCTTAACTTTTTCCATAAATTTTCCCACGCTTACCACGGCTCGCCCAACCGTTCCACGGCCTACTTCTCGAGTATCGTCATTGGCCGAGACGCGTACGGCGTAGAAGCGGCCATCGAATGATTCCACGATCGCTTCTGCCCGAATACGCGCGCCAATGCCGCTGGCGGCGCGGTGCTCAATATTGATCGCCTGCCCACGGTGATCTCGTCGCCTTCGCAATATGGATGGAGTGCCTTGAATGCCGCAGTCTCCAATCGCCGACCACCCACTCAAGCCAAAATCAGGCTTGAAATGCGCACCGAGCATTCTGGCAAATTGAAAGGGCCGAATCCCGGCACTACGGAATAGTTTATTGAATGAGCTTGAGCTTTTTTCGGGCCAAAGCGAGTATGCCAGTCAGCCCGATGCCCAGCAATCCCAGAGTTGAAGGCTCAGGAACAGTAGTTAGAAATATTGTGCTAGGAGAGTAGAGCCCAACGTTTGAATTGAACTTAAACGTCACCTTCCCTGATGCCGTTCCATTAAGGTGTATGTTTCCAACTCCAACTATCAGTTCGTCGACTGAAAATGAAGCCGATACTGGAACGGTGAAGTCCTTGCCATTAGTTGGAAATGTAAAGCTGCTGACGAATAAGCTGCCAATGTCCAGCCCGAGATTGTCGTAGGAAACTCCATTGATCTTGATAGCGCCGCCATCCACAAACACTTCGGACGTTCCTCCCAAAGTCGAGCCCGGTGCGATTAATGAGTTGGAATAAAAACTCTCCGGCACAGTACCTACTAGAAAAACAGAAATCCCCGGTTGTCGCGAGATGAATTCAAAGTTGCCTCCCTCGGGACTGCCCGGCGCAAGAAGGAGAGTGAAGCTGTCGGCAAAGGCGCTAAGCGAGATCAACAACAATAAGATCGGAGATGCCCGTAGAAACCGTTTCATAAATCTCACCTCTGATCACACGGGGTCGCTCACGAACGTGTGGCACGTTATCACACAATTCCTCGGCGATCAATAAGGCGCGATTGACCGGTCGGACGGGTGCCATGCAGATGTTCTTAATTCGATGATCCCGAGCCGAGCAGATCATCCCGCGGGCAGTTACTCAGATGCGAATACCAGGAAGTAATCCATTCCATCTTTTTTGTAGTCTTCCTGCTGGATCACCGTGTAGCCCGCCGCTTTCATTTCGCGAATCACCACATCGCGGCCGACTCCGTGATTGGCGCCGTCGCCGTTGCGGTCGATGACTCCGACCTTTGCATCTTTGGCGAGCGAGTGGCGCAAGTTGCGGAAGAG
>QHZX01000456.1 GCA_003224835.1 Acidobacteriota bacterium
TTGCGCTCGTCGGATTTGCTGTCGGCTTCCCAGGCTGGGCAGGTCTATGGGCGGTGTTCCTGACCAGCTTTTTCATGTCGCTGATGTTTCCGACCATCTTCGCCCTGGGACTCAAAGGCCTCGGTCCCAACACCAAAATTGGCGGATCACTGCTTGTAATGGCGATCGTTGGAGGAGCGCTCATGCCTCTTCTAATGGGACGGATCGCGGATCTTCGTCACAGCATTGCACCGGCATATCTGGTTCCGCTGATCGCCTACGTCGTGGTCGCGATCTATGCGTTTGCAGGCGCGAGGCCCAGGCCAGTGACGGCGTAAGCGGAAGTAGACGATCATTCCAGGTGGAGCTGAGACTTACTTGACCCTTACGCAGCTGCCGGTGTGGATAAGAAATTTCTATTCGCGACACCTACGCTTGGCCCGCACTTGTCTGAAAGTTGCGGCCCTGACGTGTCTGGGCCTGGCGTTGACAATCGCGGCACAGGAAAAAGCGCCGCCGCAAATTGTCCCTGTTGCAGGTAAGTTTGTTGACCTAACCTCTGCGCTAGGGGTGCAGTTTCAGCATGCGGCGCCACATACCTCAAAAAAATACCTGCTCGAGACGATGGGCTCCGGAGTGGCGCTATTCGATTACGACAACGATGGCAGACTCGATATTTTTCTTGTGAACGGGGCCGAGATTGACGATCCATCACCATTAGGGGCGATTCCAAAGAAGAGTGGTCCCAAATACTGGAATCGGCTGTATCACCAGAAGCCCGACGGCACTTTCGAGGATGTGACCGAAAAGGCCGGGTTGCAAGGCGCGGGATACGGAATGGGCGTCGCAGCAGGTGACTACGACAACGATGGTTATGAAGACTTGTTCGTGACTGCCTATGGAGGGAATCGGCTTTACCACAATAATGGTGATGGTTCTTTCACCGACGTGACGTTGAAGGCGGGCGTGGCCGGAGAAGGCTGGTCCACGAGCGCGGCATGGGTGGACCTGGATGGGGATGGCCTGCTGGATTTAATAGTGTTGCGCTATTTGCAATGGGATTTTACTGACATCTGGTGTGGAGAGCGAAAACAGGGGTACCGTTCCTTCTGCCATCCCGATCAATTTCAGCCTATTCTCCCACTCGTCTATCACAACGACGGCCATGGTCACTTCACCGAGTCCGCCAAACAGACTGGTTTTACGAAACCTGGAAAGGGCCTGGGTATTGCGATTGCTGATTTCAATGGCGACGGACACATAGACGTGTTTATTGCCAACGATTCAGTTCCCGAGTTACTGTTTGAGAACAAAGGGAATGGGAACTTTGAGGAAATGGGACTGCTTGCCGGAGTGGGGGTCGATGGCGATGGACATGCTTATGCTGGCATGGGCGTCGATTTTGCAGACTACGACAATGACGGACTACCGGATTTGGCGATTAGCGATTTGGCTTATCAAAAGTATGCCCTGTACCGGAATAATGGCGATGGCAGCTTCGCCTATCGGACTGACGACTCAGGATTGAGTGCGATGACTCTTCTGCACTCCGGCTGGGGTTTACGCTTTATCGATTACGACAACGATGGATGGAAAGATATTTTAGTTGCGCAGGCTCATGTACTTGACACGGTTGAACTGGCTTACCCACAACTGCGTTATCGCGAACCGATGTTGCTGGCGCGCAACACTGGTCATGCCTTCATCGATGTCTCGGCAGACTCAGGTGCCGCATTTCATGAGCCTTGGGCCAGTCGCGGGTTGGCAGTTGGCGACCTGGACAATGATGGCCGACTCGATGTCGTGGTCACCACGAATGGTGGTCCTGCGCACATTCTGCGGAATCAGGCCTCCACCCATAATCACTGGCTCAGCGTCGATCTGGTTGGACACAAGAGCAATCGGGATGGGATCGGCGCCGCGGTCAAGATTGTGAGTGCCAAAGGGGCGCAGTACGCCACGGTGACAACTTCGGGAAG
>QHZX01000457.1:0-402 GCA_003224835.1 Acidobacteriota bacterium
CGTAGATTTGGCATGTGTGAACACTTAACTGCTGAGAACAGCGTTATCACAAGGCTGCGCCTTCTATCCGCCTTTTTCCATGTCAATGAGTGATATGGCGATATTACGACAGTTGCCGATTGCTAATTTCAGTTGAACGATTGAGAAAGCCCGTATTGTAGAGCTATTATGCGGTCCTTAGGACACAATTCCGTTGTGCCATTTGTGATGTCATTTGCCGGCGCCGTTCTGCAAATCTTTCACAAAGTTCGAGGCAGCCAGTGTGGAATGGTGGATCTCGTTGCTAATCCCAAAAAATCGACAAAAACTCATAATGAGAGGACGCCACTTCACTGGATCGATATGCGGTCTAGCGGTGTTCTCCACAAGTAGAGCCTCCTCCACATGGAGCTGAATAATGTG
>QHZX01000457.1:433-1311 GCA_003224835.1 Acidobacteriota bacterium
ATTAGCGGAAACATTTTTGCCAAATGGTCGATACTTATGAACAATTCCTTCCATCTGTATTGGGCATTCGGCTATTCGGGGTGGCTTGACCGATACGGAAGGAACAGGCGTAAGGCAGGCAGTCTCGAACTTGCGTGGCTCGTAGCGATAACCCCAGCTCGCCTTCTTTTCAGGTACGGGGTTCTTGCCTGTGGTCATGGCCAAGTTGTTAACATGGTTCGCTTGGTTTTCGGAGGGCAAATTTATCACACATTCGTGAGTCCGTATTAAGTTTTCCGAGGTCTTCCCCATGGAGCCGAGTCCGAGCATGCAACTCCATCCTAACCACCATGCCGATGACATTGGCGCGATGTTTGTCGTGCCGTCTTCGTTTAGGCTGGATATTAAGGCCACCGGTGTGCCGAAGTAGAGGATCGTCGGTTCGATTGTTTTATGCATCCGGAAAAAAATACTAGGCTCGAGTCCGACCGATTACTATCCGTTTCTTGCGGTCGAACTGAGTAGTCTCTAGCCCTCCACTCCTGCCCGACGAACTCCACCGCACACATTGTGAGAAATCTTGGCATTACGCGTTTCAATGAGTGTAATGGCGATTTTTCGCCATCTCTTTCTGTCGCTCCGGCTAAACTGATCGAGCCGTACAGGGTTCGATTCGTTCAGGAGTAAATCAGATTGCCCTAATCTGAGAAGGCGGTTACATATGACGGGGAGACAAGCGTTGCTGCTCGGGACATCGTTGCTTACGGCCTTGTTGTTTTGGCAGCGAGGAACCGCTGCCGTAGTAGTCGGAAGCCCGATTGTGCGGATAGCAGAATTGGAGATTGATCCAGCGCAACTTCACGCCTACAAACTCGCCCTTAAAGAAGAAATCGAGACTT
>QHZX01000458.1 GCA_003224835.1 Acidobacteriota bacterium
TCGCATTTACTGTACTCAGGTGGCGAAGCTGTATGCACGGAGCAACTGTTGGAACTTCAAACCTCAATTCCTGAGTTAGCATCGCAACATCTACGGGGCGAGTCGGGCCAAGAGCAGCGTGGTACCGATCTTTCAGCAACAGATTCGCCGCGGCGGTCCGGTCACGCTTACTCATCCGGATGCAAAGAGATTTCTCATGACCATTCCTGAAGCCGTCTGCTTGTTATTACAAGCCGGCACGCTGGCCGATAAGCGCGAGGTTTTTGTGCTGGACATGGGTGAACCGGTGCTGATTCAAAAACTGGCGCAGGACCTGATTGAACTCTCCGGACTTTCACCCAATCGCGACGTCAAGATCGAAATCACCGGCTTGAAGCGCGGGGAAAAAATCTCCGAGGTGTTGCTCGACGCGTCGCACGAAACCCTGCAGCCCACAAGCCTGGAAAAAATTCAGGCGATCACCGCGCGCCCGCTGGACGCGGCAACATTCTTACCTCAACTCCACGCGATTGAGAGGGCAGCGTGGGAGAACGATGCCCAAGAAGTTTATCGCCGCCTCGCTGATCTCAAAATCGGATATTTGTACGAGGTCCCTGCGCGGCTCTGGCCAGTAGTTCCGCGCCGCAAAGCGGCTTCCGCCTCGACCGGCATCACTCTCGCATCCGAACTGCGCTGACGTTCTTTTCCGGCATCCTCCTACCGCCTCCGATTTTCTGCTGATCGCTCATCGGCTGGGCCCCCCCTTCTGCGATTCTTCCGCGCTCTCCACTTTCTAGCAAAACAATTTTCTTATATAGTCCCGTGGAATAGATATGCCTCCACCGAGGCCGCTCGTTAGTCACGCGAGTTCTGCGCGCCGAAAAACACGAGGAGAATACATGGCCAGAATGATTTCGCGTCAATTGAGAACCTTCCCATTATCGGCACTGACCTTCATCATGCTTGCGTTGGCCGCGCCGGCGGCATCTGCTGCGGACGCACCTACCCATACCCAATTGGCAGCTGTCCGGATTTCTGGCGAACGCCGTATCAGCTTCAACACAAACTGGCGTTTTCACAAAGGTGATGCTCAGGACGCAGAAAAACCTGACTTCGACGACTCTCAATGGAAGCTGCTTCGCCTGCCGCATGACTGGGCGATTGAAGGTCCTTTTGACGAAAAGCTGAATCCGGGTACCGGGGGACTGCCGGTCTCCGGTACCGGATGGTATCGAAAGACTTTTCTTCTGCCACAGAGCGCCCAAGGCCACATCTTCACCATCGTGTTCGACGGCGCCATGGCTAACTCGACGGTCTGGCTGAACGGGGAGGAATTAGGGGGCCGACCGTACGGATATTCGAGTTTCTTTTTCAATCTCACCCCGCACTTGCATTTTGGCGTGGAAAAAAATGTTTTGGCGGTCCGTCTGGCTCCCGAGCCGGATTCTTCCCGCTGGTATCCCGGCGCCGGAATTTATCGCAATGTGTGGCTGGACATCACTGCTCCGGTGCACGTGGCCGAGTGGGGCACCTACGTCACGACTCCCGAAGTTTCCGATCAGAAAGCCATAATATCGGTGAAGATAGACGTCCGAAACCAGTCCGAGCAGGAGACTCAGATTGAAGTCGCGCACGGTTCCCGCCAGCCTGACAGTTGCAAATCCCCAGCGCTGGGATATGGATCATCCTTATCTATATACGTTGGTCAGCGAAATCGTTCAGCGTGGCCGGGTCATCGACAAGTACAGGACGACATTCGGCATCCGCACTATCGCATTTGAGCGCGACAAAGGTTTTCTGCTCAACGGCAAAGCACGCAAGCTGCATGGTGTTTGCCTGCATCATGATTTGGGTGCGCTTGGTGCCGCAGTAAATCGCCGGGCGACAGCGCGTGAACTGCAGATCTTGAAGGCGGCAGGGGTAAATGCAGTCCGCACCAGCCACAATCCGCCTTCACCGGAATTGCTCGAGTTGTCCGATCGCATGGGTCTCGTCGTTATGGACGAAGCCTTTGACATGTGGCATATCGCCAAGGTGCCCAACGGTTACAGCAAGTATTTCGACGAATGGTCCGAGCGCGACCTCCGCGACATGGCACGACGCGATCGCAATCATCCCAGCATTATTCTGTGGAGCATCGGCAACGAAATTCCAGAGCAGAAATCTCCGGATGGTTGGAAGGAAGCGAAACGCCTGACCGATTTCTTCCACGAGGAAGATCCGACTCGCCCTACAACTTCGGCCATGAATGAATGGGACGACGCCATTCGCAACCATTTTGCCGACAACGTGGACATAAAGGGATTCAACTACTCACCGATGCATTACGAGCAGATCATGCACGATCACCCGGATTGGGTGGTATACGGTTCAGAAACCGAATCTTGCGTGAGCTCCCGCGGTGTCTACAACCTGCCGATCGTGGCATATGAAAAGCCGCCACCAGGACAAACTTCCGAACGTGTTTGGAGAATTCGTGTGGACCGGCTTCGACTATATCGGCGAGCCCACGCCTTACTGGGGCGATGACGACAACAGTAATAACAAGAATGATTGGCCGGCGCGCAGCTCGTATTTTGGGTTCGTTGATCTCGCCGGTTTTCCTAAAGATCGCTACTACCTTTATCAGAGCGAGTGGACGACCAAGCCGATGGTCCATCTTCTGCCGCACTGGAATTGGAAAGGCCGGGAAGGACAGAATATTCCTGTGATGGCGTACACCAATGCCGATGAAGTCGACCTGCTTCTGAACGGAAAATCGCTGGGCAGAAAAAAGCGATTCAGCGATCAGTGGGAGATGCCGGTCGGCCACAACGTCAGCGAAAGCGAAAAGTTCCTCACCAAGTATCGTTTGCTATGGCAGGTAGCTTACCAGACAGGTACTTTGAAAGCAGTTGCATACACCGACGGAAAACCTGTAGCTGAACAGGAAATTCGCACGGCAGGCGCTCCGGCGCGCATTAAGCTGACCGCCGACAGAAGCATCATTCACGCGGACGGCGACGATCTTTCCTACCTGACAGTCCGAGTTGAAGACAAAGACGGCAATCTTTGCCCGCTGGCAGACAATCTCATTCGATTCAATGTGACCGGCGCAGGAGAAATTGCGGGAGTGGATAATGGCAACGCCGCCACCACCGAGCCCTTTCACGCTGACTATCGCAAGGCCTTTAAGGGGATGGCGCTGCTGATTCTGCGCTCACATTCAGAGCCGGGCACGATCCGCGTAGTGGCACATAGCGAAAGCCTCGCGCAAGCGCAGCTAATCGTTCGAACGACGGCTGCGAAGGAGTAATCCCAATTTGATATAGTTTTACTTCCATGTATCGCGACTTTCATGCCTTCGATCGCTGGACCAAGAAGCAGGTCCACTGCATCTACCAGGCCTTGATTATTGCCGTTGCCACTCGCCATGCTGACGCCGTGGATATTAAATTTCTGGTTGACGGCCGCCCGGTTTGGGTAGCTCTGCCGTTGCCCGCATGGGATGAATATCAGAAGCGCAACGCGAAGACCATCACCGACCCGCTCGCTATTGCCATTGCCGGACATTTTCTGAAGAACGCCCTCGAGTCCGGGGAAGGCGTCGGTCGCGAGATGTACTCACTCACCGTGCAGCAAACCCTTCATCATTTGGAAGCGGCGGTGAAAGAACCACAACCAGCGACTGCTTAAGCATTTTCCACGCGGGCCAGCGCCCTGGCTATCCTCAATGATCTAGCGCCTGATTCCCACCGCGGCCATCATCCTTCCAGTCACTCCCTTTTCGGCCCGGTGCGAGAAGAAGAGATCTTGCCGGCAGAACGTGCACAGGCCAAGATCTGAAATCTTCTTTGCCGGAACTCCCGCATCGATCAGTTGACGCCGGTTGGCTTCAGCAAGATCCACAAAAATCTTCTTTGGCAACTCGCTATGGCCAGGGGCACGCGCGGTCAGGAACAGCAACGGATATCTTTCGTGCACCTCGTTTCGTTCCTTGGTTTCGCGGAACAACTCGCTCCCGTAGCTGAATTGCGCTTCGAAAATTGACCGGACTTCCGGCCCAATTTCATAGCAACATCGTCGAATTCCCGGGCCGATAGCCGCGATCAATTCTCTGGCATTGCTGCCGAACCAGCGGTGCATCTCGCCCACACCCTTTTCCACAATGCGTTTTGCTGTTCCGCGCCAGCCCGCGTGAAAGACTCCTACCGCCTTGTGTTTCGGGTCGACGAGAATCACTGGAAGGCAGTCCGCGGTCAGGACTCCCAACAGAATTCCCGGAACGTCGGTCACCATTCCGTCGCCCACGAGCGGGACATGGGGAGTTTCCGCGACGAGGTGAATGATATCGGAATGTATTTGTCGTAGACCGATTAATGGCAGAGGGTTGCGCTGTTTGGACGGGCGAGACGCGCGTCCCACCACGGCAGCGATAACGGCAGAGGTAAAATTTAGCCGGTTGCGTTCGACCGCCGCTTTCGAATCATGCGCGGTTAATCCCAAATTCAGCGCGCGGCCGCCATAAGCTTTCGAAACTCCGCCGCCTCGTGTGCTGAAGCCATGGACCAGCCACGGTATT
>QHZX01000459.1:0-2485 GCA_003224835.1 Acidobacteriota bacterium
ATTTTTCGTAGTCGGTTTCGGGCGAAAGCACGGGTTGCGAATGTCTGATGAAATGGATTCCGTCAGCGCTCTCCGCATAGCCGAGACGAGATGTGCCATTGCCATCCTGAGCGCGATAAAGCATGACGAACCTCCCGTCGTGAACCACAACAGCGGGATTGAAGGTCCCGGCAGATTCCCATCCACCGCCTTGCAGCGTGATTATGGGCTGGTCTGAAAGCCGGTGCCAGTTCGTGAATGTTTCGCGACCAGAACCGGCCAGCAGGGCAGCCGTAATTAAGACGGAACAATGAAGTATGCGCATTTTGATTTTAGTGAGAGCTCATGGCGCTGCGCAGCTGGTCCAGGTTTTCACGCGCTAGACTGTGGTTAGGATTGATTTCGAGCGCACGCTCGAACTGCGCTTTGGCTTCCGGTATTTTTCCCAGCTCCGCGAGGGCACTGCCGAAGTTGGCGTGTGCATCCGCATCATCTGGCCGGAGGCGAACCGCAGTAGCAAATTCCTCCGCTGCACCTTGGAAGTCCTCTATCGCCGCGAGTGCGTGACCCAGATTGTAGTGCGCATCAAAATACTCAGGCGCAGATTCAGTTGCGACACGAAGATACTTGATCGCCGACTGCAGGTGACCTGCCTCAATGAATGCGCCGCCTAATGCATTGTTCGCAGTTGCATCTTGAGGACGGATGCGCAACGCCGCCTCATATTCTGCGATCGCCTCATCCGTCTTGCCTTTCGCCTGAAGCATTGCAGCAAGATTGTAGTGAGACTCGAAATTCGCCGGATCATTCTCAATGTTGTGTCTCGCGAGCGCTTCCTGCAGAGACATTCGCGGGTCACCCGCCGTCGGATCAACATTTACCGGTAGAACCTGCAACCAGAGATGCGCCATCTCATCCCGCGCTCGATTGCCACCACGTACTCGCTGAGGAGGACTATTCGGATTGAACGGATTCGCCTCAGAATTGTCGTAAATGTAACGCATGCGGACAACAGTTCCCTTCGGCAAAAATACGGGCTCTTCATACCGGAACACAGCTTGCCAGTTCATGTCCCAGTGAGGAATATGGATGAGCGCCTTCGAACTGCCGTCGGGTAGAGTCGCGATCGCCTGCAGGTCCTTACCTAAATAGTGCGCGTGTGGGTAGATGCCAAGCAGGTCCACGTCAATCGGAAGCGTCAACTGATCAGTGATGACAAAATTCGATTCACCAGGCGGAATATTGAGTTTGCCGTCGTTTTGCAACTGCAAGAGCATGGGGAATTTCGTGGCTGGCTGATCCGTGAAGTAAATTGCAATGGACGGCTGGATCGCTTCTGGCTTGCCGAATGGCTGCATGTGAACATTCAGTACCAGATCAGTACCTTTATCCAGACGAAGCGCCATTCCGTCGGGCTCAACATGCGGAACTGATCCGGGTTTCCAGAACAAAAAATGGCTGTCCGGATCGAAAGTCTCCGATTCAATTTTGATCTCCATCCCTTCGAACCCCGCGCCGGGCACTTTTTCCCTCTGGCGTGAGTTTTCCTGGCGATCAACCAGAATATTGGCATGGTGAATGAACTGTTTTTCGCCCGGGCGAATTTCAATTGCTTTCATCCACCGAGTGCGATCGATCGGGAGCGGGAAAATAAAATTCCAATAAATATCGGAGCCGCTGGCCGGTAGAGCGAACGGCTTCGCCGCCTTCAGCACCAGGTCAGGGCGTCCAAGCTGCCAGTCTTGAACGAACTTGGGCTGCGGCGGCAGGTCCGAGGCATTACCTTCCGGAGTGCCTTCATCTACCCACTTCTTTATGGTCGCAATCTGCGCTTCAGAGAGGCGTAAGCTCCCTGCAAGTTTGAGCGGCTGCGGATCAGGAAGCCACGGCGGCATGAAGCGGGTGCGGGTTACGATCTCAATCTGGCGCGCGTGCTTCTTTGCGTCTTCATAAGTAAGAAGTGGAAATGGTCCGGATTCTCCCGGTCGGTGACAGAGAGCGCAATTTTGAAACACAATTGGGGCGATGTCACGGTTAAAGGTGACTCGCGGGCTGGTTGTTTCAGCAGGCGATTGTGCCTGAATCAAGTTGGCGTCGACCAAGGCTCCCAACATCAACCCTGAAGCAAGAGCCGCGAATACCAGCCGCCAGTTCATTCCATATCCGAAATATAGCAACCAATGCCGGCGACTTCTGCTTTCGGAGGCGGCTGGCCATCCAAAGCCGCCTGGATGGCGTCTTTAAGTTCATGAGTGGTGGGCGCCGGTCGGGCGCGCCCGAAGGAAACATATAGATTGTCGATCCTGCCACGGTAGACCATAGCGCCTTTGCCGTCGAATACAGCAGCCTCCGGCGTGAACTGAGCATGGGCGTGCTTCACTAGCGCATGTGCCCGATCGCGTAGTGCCGGAATCCGATATCTGTAATCGCGCAAGTGCTTCTCAACCGCGGAATCAGATTCACTTTTGTCGGGATAGATAAGCCAAAAATGGGCCTTGCCTGCGTA
>QHZX01000459.1:2669-3387 GCA_003224835.1 Acidobacteriota bacterium
GTCGGGCCAACGCACGCCATAGAGAACGGCATATCGGCATTAGACCACAAAAATAAAGAGGGAATCACTGAGATCCCCTCTTTTGAATAACTGCTACTCGCTCTTAGAAATTCAGCTTCAAGGCGAATGTTAGAGCACGCATCTGCGTACCGTAGGCGATGTTGTTAATGCTGCCGCCATTCGACGCATCCACGGTAGTATTCGGCAGGTCAAAGTTCACGTGATTAAACACGTTATAGAACTGGGCCTGAAATTGGGCCTTTGTCCTTTCCGTTATGGCGAAGTCTTTGAACACCGTCATATCGGTGTTAAAGAGCTTAGGTCCACGGAAAGTATCACGCCCAATATTGCCGAAAGTACCCAACGCCGGCTGAGCCCACGGTCCGGCGGATTGCCCTGCGGTACTCAGGGTGACGCCACCCGTGTTTTCAAACCAATACCCGCCTAGCGTGGGGTCTCCGGAACGAGCCCCATTTTTCACAGAGCTGACTCTGTCGGGACGGCACGGTCCAGTATCGCTTGACGGTGAGCAACTCGACAGGCCAGGCGTAAAAGGAAGCCCGCCAGAAAAATTGGTTGCACTGGTGATCGCCCAACCGCCGATAAGGAAATCGGCAGCACGGTTTATTCCTCCCGCCCATCTCTTGCCGCGACCGAAAGGCAACGAGTACGTTTCGGTGAAAATTAACACGTGGTTGCGATAATTAGGTTGCGGGCC
>QHZX01000460.1 GCA_003224835.1 Acidobacteriota bacterium
TTTCTGAGAGACGGCTAAAGGGAATAAAGAATTCCTGGTTCCCATGCCGGGCTGCGATCTCGGAACTTCCGCTCTCCACATCGCGCAGGGTTAAGCCCAAGGTTTCGCGAAGGTGCCGTAGATTGTTGCCTGCAGTAAGGAACATCGAATTGCTGGTGCATGGCGCTACGAAGCTTGTAATTGTAGTACGGAAGTACTACTTCGCAACAATCCAGCTATCCCATTGTTGGTAATTTCGTAACTGCCGTTCCCGATATGGCCCAGGCTGTAAGGCAGCGGGAATATGCGATGTCTCAAAGTTGTAACAAATTTGTGCTCGCGTCGTTACCTGACTAGCAACTCGATTAACTGATGCGCCATCGGCAGTGCTGTCGGCAAACACGTTATGTACGCAATGATGAGCAGAGGAAGCAGTATCCGGAGAGAGCGCCTGTGGGGCCTTGGGTGAAGTGAGTTTGCTCCCATGAGGAGCGCATTCAGACGGATCACGCGTATGGCCAGCGCAGTGGAGTGACCAGGAGAAACAAGGTGACAGGCTACAACCGCAGATACTTCGAGCGAATCCAAGCGGAGCCGTCCAATTTTAACGATCGCAGAACTCAGATCTAGTGCGGCAATGCCCTGCTGCAACGCGTTTGCGTCCGCCGCCAATTCAGCTCCGTCGCGCCAGGCGGCATCGATAAATGCAAACAACCTAAACCAATGTGGAGGCCGCGTAACTCTGAGGAGAAGTTCTTTGAGATTGTCCAACAGACGAGCGTGCGTCAACTCGTGGCAGATTGCGGCTTGCAGCTCGCCAGGAGCCAGGCTCGACAGTGCTTTAGCGCCAATCAATATCCTTGGCCGCAAAATACCAATGGACGCAATTAAGGCTTCTGGATTCTCGATGCGATACACGGGAACAGCAACGGGTAATGATTTTGTGCGAGACCACAATCGATGCAACGGAGCGCAGCACAATGAGAGTAAGGCCGGCTAGCGAAATAACCGAGAGCATGAGCACGTGTACTCCAGGTCTTTCGGCACCCGTCCGCGGTTCAAGCATAAGGAAAGACGGCAGCGCAAAACCGAGACACAGTGTCAGTCCAAGAACGAAAGGAAATACACGAAGTGAAAACAGGAGCGTGGGATGTCGGAGGAGTGAATCTCGCCGCTTAGGACTGTCAACCAGGAAGCTGGCGGTGGCGGTGAGCAGCATTCCCGCGCAGGTCCCCAGCAAGAGCACTGCGAGGACCACAGCCACGCACAAGATATAGAAGGCAGTCATCTTCGCCGCCGAAGGCTGCGTTTCTTAGCCTTGATCAATTCGTCGAGCTCATCCAGCAATTTTCGATCCGAGTCGCTGACGTAATCGACAAAGCACGACAGCACTGCTTCCTGACTGCCGCTCTCTTGCATTGCAATTCCAAGCAAGTGCTGTGTGAGCTGCTGGTTGTAATTCTCTTTACTGATCCTGGGTCTGTAGAGAAAGGCATTGCCTACTGCACGGCGCTCAAGCAGACCTTTCTTATAGAGGCGATCGAGCGTCGTCATCACAGTCGTGTAGGCCAACCGCAATGCTAGATCACTATGCAGATCGCGAACACTCGCTTCACCACGCGACCATACGCGCTCCATCAATTCAGATTCCAACGCTCCTAATTGTTCCAGCGGAGCTTGACTCACCCCCGACTTGCGTTTCAGCCACATCACGATCTCCCAGCAAAACAATCAAGTATAAGACCAGCTCCGATTCAGAAATTGAGCCGCGCCTGAAACTGGAGCGAGCGTGCGGGCAACTGATTAGTGATGCCGATCAGCGGTTGTCCGAGCAAAGGTCGGCCATTTGCGGCTGGCGGAGCATTACCGTTTCCGTATGCTCCGTTGAATCCCACAAAATTCGGGTGATTGAAGACATTGAACGCTTCTGCACGCAATGTTAGCTGGATTCGCTCGCTTCTCAGAGCGAACGACCGCTCCATCATGGGCGAGACCTCGTAGATTGCTCGTCCACGGGCTGTATTTCTACCCACGATCACGCCATTGATCAGGGGGCGATCTGCTGTCGCACCAGGATCACCAAAATTATTTGCGCCGGTGGTGAGATTGTAAGGAAAGCCCGACGCGAGAGTGGCCACCCCACCGAACGTGATCTTCAGCGGCCCGACGTAAAATCCGGTCAGGACAAACCGATGCCGCTGATCGAAGATGGCATTGCCGTACTCTGCACCTCCGGTAATGTTTGGATCGTTGGGGTTCTGTCCGGGCACGTCCGGATCGACACTGTCGGTGGAATGTGACCACACATAGCTCGCTGAGATAAGAAAGCTCTCGGTCAGACGATGAGTCAAGTTCACGTTCAACCCGTGATAAAAAGCATAACCGTTGTTCACATCACTGAGAATTTGCGCATATGCCGGCTGCGGGTTAGTGGCCCTGGACGGATTGCATGGCGTGCCGAGTTGGTTGTAGAACGCAATCCATAGCGGTCGCGTACAATTCGCTGCCTGTGGCGGACGCACAAACTGCGTTCCCGTAGTGGTAGTGGTTCGCACGAACGAGGCGGGGGGATTTACGTCCAGCGGGCGCACAATCCTCAATGTATGCGTACCCACATAGTCCAAGCTCAAGAGCCAATTTGGACCAAGCTGCTCCTGAACTCCGAAGGTCCATTGCTCGGAATACGGGTTGAGCAATGCTTTTGGATATTCAGTCAGCGTGGAAGTGGGAAAGAACTGGTTGTAGTAAGAGCTGCGTCCGGGACGCAGATACAGATTGCGCAAAGGCATTTGCGCTCCCGCAGGAAAAGCTGGTAATGGAGCGGCAGCGACGCTGCTGGGAAAACCGATTTGTTCAGCCGACGCGGTGAAGTTAAAGAAGCCTGTAGGGCCCGAGAGGGCGTAGTTCGCCTGCGCGTTGTTAATTATTTGTGAGTAGTAGATGCCGAATCCGCCGCGTACTGCGATCTTTCCACTACCTCCGACGTTGTAAACCAGGCCAATCCGTGGACCGAAGTCTTTGCGCGCGTCTGTGAAGGTTTGTTGCTCATACCGCAGACCCAGATTCAGGGTTAGGTTGGAACTCACCCGGAAGCCATCTTGCACGAACAACGCCCAGAGTGTGTCGTCTACGGAGTACGTCGCGTTACCATAACTCTGTGTGTAGCTGCTTACGTTATTAATATCGCCAAGATAGCTGTCGCTTTGACAAGCCGTAGTTGCCGGATCGCAGAGCTTGTACGTGAACGCTCCCAGGAAACTGGGTCCGCCAAACTCCTTACCGTTGCCGCCATTGTGGGCGCGGATTACGTCGGCGCCGAACTGCCATTG
>QHZX01000302.1 GCA_003224835.1 Acidobacteriota bacterium
CGAGTACCGCAATCTCGAAGATTTTGATCGCGTCCTCGACTTGCTGCGAGCGAGTTAGAGACTCACGCGAGGCACGAATCACAAAAGTAACAAGTGGGAAGAACTAGTCGAACGAGCGGGATATTTGCTGATCGGTTTATCTGAAACTGTGAATTATTATCAGCCATGTGGGACGGACACTCTTGTCCGGTTTGCACCAAAAGCTGGCAGTTTTTGATCGTATCAGGTACAATATAAATGCGTTTGATTTAGCGGCACCCTGCAACAAGCATCCGCACTTGCGTGACCTGCCTGCAGAAGTAAAGCGAAAACTCAGCGCCATATCAACAAAAAGGAACAAAGCAACACCATGGAAACAGGAACAGTAAAGTGGTTTAACGACGCTAAAGGTTATGGTTTTATCAGCCGCCAGAACGGCGAGGATGTATTCGTACACTTCTCGGCCATTCAATCGGGTGGATTCCGCAGCCTGCAAGAAGGGCAGCAAGTTCAGTTCGACGTAGTGAAGGGCCCGAAAGGGTGGCAGGCCGAGAACGTCAAAGGGGTCTAACAACCACTTACAATTCGTTCAAAAGGCGACCCGCAAGGGTCGCCTTTTTATTGCAGGGACAAAACTGGTCGGCTTTTCGGTCCGCGGCGGTCAAAGGCTTTTTACCCGGAGGCACGGAGACACGGAGAATGCCAAAAGCGCCGAGACCAATTCGCTCGCCGCTTTTAGTGCCGCCATTTGGTCCTGCCGACGACCGACGGCCGATGGCTAGACCGCGCGGTTGCGAAGGCTCTGAACTAATACCGTTCCCACCAGCAGAATGGTCATCAGCGAAATCATACCCAGCGAGATGGCGCAGTAGAGGCACCAGACGCCGAGAACATCCTTCTCGATGTGGGCCAAGTAAAGCGAGAAGGCCAGCGCAGGAACGGCGAGAGCCAGCATGATTTTGTACCAGCGCTTCAGGGCAAGGATGCCAAGCAGAAGATATCCTGCGATGCCGATGTCGGCGACGGGAATGCCGCCTGGCTTAGAAAAGGGAAACATGGCATAAGGGCTGTGGTTCACGATGCCACAATCCCAGCGCTCGTTGATATCGCAGGGTGCGTCACCGTAAGTACGATAGTGCTCGCGTAGAGCCAAAGAAGATGCCGCGATCCCGAGGAGCGCGAGAATTATAAGGACGTATCGCATTGCGTTGTTTCAGAATAACTGCAACTCAGTTTTAAATCATCGGATATGTTCAGCAAAGGTTAATCTCCACCCTTCCGCAAAGAACGCGGGAAGGGTGGGAGACCCGGCTTATTTCTTTTGGCCAGCGGGCGAGTGGCCCGTGACAGCGATGTTCTCGAGCCAGGCATTTTCATCTTGGACGATGAGGTCGGCGGCGATGGCGTCGCCGGGATTTAATTTACCAAGTTCGCTCTCCGGCTTAATTTTGTAAGGCATGGTCATCGCATCCATAAAGCCGGGAATGGTTTCGCTGTCCACGTTAAGCATTTTGCCTCGTGCGTCGATGGAGACGACTTTGCCTTTGAGGTGGTAGTGCTTGGTGGAAGGCTGTGATGCGTTTTCGGCCGGCTTCTTATTGCATGCGACCGTCGTTAAGCCAGGCAGCACGAAGAATAAAAGAAGTAAGGTGCGTGTTTTAGTTTTCATTGTTGACCCAATTTTGTTCGCATCTGTCGCTGTTGTTCCGCTCCTGCGGGACCCGGCTCTATCGCTCAACCAACCCACCCGCGGGCGAGGGCGCCCGCGCCACACGGTTCAGTAATGGAACCTATACCGTAGTTCAACATAAAGCTCTCGTGAATTATTCCAGTGAAACCCGCCGAAGGTCACGCTGTTGTCCAGCTCAACGCGGCGGTTGCCGACGTTCATGGCATTGAGCGATGCGGAGAACCGCTCACCGAAATCTTTTGCGAGTGAAAGATCAAAAGTCGTGTGGCCTGGGAGGTACGCGCCAGGATAAGGCTGCCCGGGGAAAGCGTTCACAAAGCCGGAGCCGTAATAAACGTTCGTTGACGCGACGCTGCGCCAGGGCAAAATGACACTGCCACCCACATTTAACGTGTTGCGCTGATCGTGATCGAGTGGGCCGAAGTCGAGCACAGAAAAATCTGTTAATCCGCCGGTAATGGGACCGCCAGCGTTGGCGACCTGATTGGAATAAGCCAGGTGAATCTGCGCGCGCTTTGCAATTCGCGGAGAACGCAGAGTGGCTTCCCAGCCAGTAATGGCGGCGCGTCCGATGGTGATCGGAAAGAAAAGATTCGACTCACCAATGTTGTTGTGATCGAAGAAATTTGTGACGGTGGTGCGGAAGGTATCAGCGTCGAAGGTCCACCCGCGGTAAGGGATGGTAACGCCAAACTGGTGCTCTTCGTCGCGCTCGCCGTGCAGGGGAATGAAAGTCGTATTGTTGGCCCCGGCAAATTGAAGCAGCGGGCCAGAGGCGGTGATCAGAGGAGGGGCTTGATAATAATGACCGTAGAAAGCGCGGAGTTTCCACTTAAGATGTGGAACTGTGAGCGCCGCTCCGGAGCGCGGGCTGATCGCAGTTTCCGTCTGACCACCCGAAAAACGAGTTGGACGAATTCCCGCAGTCAGGGTCAACCATGGCGCAACCTGCAATTTGTCATCGAGGAACGCTGACACCAAACTTCCTGACTGGCGTTCCAGATCGAAGAATGGCGGACGGCCAGTGCCGTCGTTGAACTTCAGGACGAAAGTCTCGTTATCTTTTTGATAGAAGCTGTACAGACCGGCTTGCAAGTTATTTCTCGCTACATTCGCGCTAAAACTCACCTGCCCGCCGACGTAATTTGAACCTCGATGCTGCTTGGTCGCGGTGGGAAAGTCTTCGGGCGAGCTGCCGTAGTTGGCGCGGTTGTAATGATAAAACGGCGAAACCGTCAACATTAATTGGGAATTGAAAGTATGCACCCAGGAAAAATTTGCCAGCGCGTCGGATTCGCGGTCGCTATCGCGCAAACCGATGCTCGGGTACTGAGGCTGGAAGTCATTGGCGAGTAGCGGTGCGTTCTCAATGTCATTCGGATCGGGATCATAGGGAATCTGGTAATAGTCCCGGCGAAGCGAAGTCACTAACCGCAATTGGTTTGAAGAATTGATATTGAAGATCAGCGATCCGAAGCCGCTGTAGCCGTTTTCCGCGTCGTGAACCACCTCCGGCACCGGAGTTTCAATTCCCAGATTACTGCGGTTCGCATTCACGCTGGCGTAATAGGCGAAACGTTCGGTGTGGCTGCCGATATTGAATTCGTCATTCGTCTGATAGAAGTTTCCGAAACTAGCGACCAGTTCGGCCTGATTGTTACGCTCGAATCCCGTGCGGGGAACGATGTTGAACACGCCGTAGGTGCGATCCCCGAGCTCAGCGCCGTAACTGCCGCGATCGACTTCCATGTAGTCGATGTCTTTGGGATCGAACTGCGGACCGAGGTTGGAAGCGATATTGGTATTGGGAATAGGTACGCCATCAATGAGCCAGCTGGTCTGATGTCCGCCGCGGATGTGGACCTGGTCATGAGTTATGTAAGCGCCGGGTACGTAATCGGTAATCATGGCGAGGCTGTTGGTGCGATCGGCTCCAGGCGTGCGCTCGATTTGCTCCCGGTCGACAAGAGTTGTGGGAGTTGGAGAGTCAATGGGAGCGACTTCTGGCGCCCCAGACACATTAACGGTTTCGTTTTTGGCTGCGACGTTCAGCGCAAGGTGCAGTACAGGTTCAGTGCCTGAGCGCACGGTTACCATTTGCGAAATCTGATCAAAGCCGGGCGCCGCCACAACCACTGTGTATTCGCCGATGGGCACGGCATTGAATTCGAATTCACCATTGTCGTTAGTGTTCGTAGCCTTTGCCCAATCGGAAGAGTTTGAGCGCAACATAACCATTGCACCCGGCACGGGGCGGTGCTGCGGGTCGTGAATGATGCCGCGCACGGAACCGAAAATGGTGGCGGAGCAAAATCCGACTGCGAGTGAACATAAAAATACTGCCAGCGCTGTCTTGCCGAGCATCTTCTCTCCTTGTGGACGCGGTCGAGCACGGGCGAGGGCGCCCGCGATTCTCTTCTTTAGAGGACTTCAGAGTTATAGGAGAGAAATGGGTGGGGCCCGCGTTGCGAGGTCGCTTGCCGCCTCAACGTGACAAAAAGAAGAATAGCGCGGGCTCAGAAGACAATTTGCTGGAGGCGAACTGATTCCGAGTTTTGCAGGCTCTAAGCCAACGACAGATGCTGGGGGAAGCGCCGTCGAATAAGGACATCTGTTTGTCTGCGAATGAAATCCGCCTTGGTGGGAATCTGTCTGACAATGATGCGTCCCGGTGCGCCGGCAGCAGGCATGCGCGGACTCCTGCGCTGCGAGCGCGAAGGGAACAATTAACGTGGCATAAACTGCGGCGAGAGCGAGATGGGCTGCGAACCGGCGCATGGAATTCAAAATGTTAGCAGCTTTGCGGAAAGCAATTGTAATGTCGCGCCAGACGAGAGTGAGCGTTCCTACTGCATTAAGACGTATCGGCCGCCGTTAGTGAACAACACGACCAGGCACATGATCGCGAACGTCAGATCGTAGTGCCAGCCTGAAGCTTTGTCGCCCCACAAGCCTGTGTGCCAGACAGTGATTTTCTTGTAAATCGCTCCCAGCATGATCAGAATCAGCCCAAGTGCGGCAAGCTGCTGGAGCACGCCAAATATAATTCCGAGGCTTCCAGCGAGTTCGGCTGATCCGAGAAAGATGGAGAAGCCTTTGCTCATGCCGATGCTTTGGCTGCGGCCGGCGGGATCTTTCACATGACTCCAACCACTGGTGAAGAAGACAATGCCGGCTATCAGTCGGAGCAGTAGCAGGCCGAGGTCGGTGAATCGGAAGAGTTGAGGGAACATGAGGGCCTCTCGTACGACAAGCAGATAATAGATGCTTGCAGCGCAGAGTGAGTTCGATTATCCACTCGGCAGCTCGACAGGAATGCCCCACCCACATCACAAGAGCAGGCACGTAGTCGAGCTCAGCCCGACTCGGACGGGCGACGGCAGCTCGTCCCCATACGGCTTGTGCTGATCCGAGCGTCATCCAGAGTTGAGCCTGTAATTTCGCCTGTGGTAGATTCTCGGCTTCGCTCGAAGGAGCACAACCGTGAAAGTCTATACAGGCGAAAACGTTAGGAATGTCGCATTAGTCGGCCATGGGCATGCCGGAAAGACGTCGTTAGTCTCGGCGATGCTCTACACGGCCGGCGCAACTCAACGGCAGGGGCGCGTGGACGATGGCAGCGCCACCACCGATTACGACGAAGAAGAAATCTCGCGCAAGATGTCGATCTCGACAGGGCTTTCCTACGCTGAATGGGGACAGACAAAAATTAATCTGCTTGATACGCCCGGTTTCAACATGTTCGTACATGAGGCCAAGATGGTGCTGCCGGTGGTGGACGCAGCGCTTGTGGTGGTTGACGGAGTGGCAGGTGTGGAAGTCGTGACCCAGCGAGTGTGGAATTATTGCGACGAGTTCAACACGCCGCGCGTGATCGTCGCCAGCCGCATGGACCGCGAGCGTGCCGATGCCGAACGCGTGCTGGAGTCGCTAACCAACGCATTCGGTCGGAATGTCATTCCCCTCGAGTTGCCCATCGGTAAAGAAAAGAATTTGTCTGGCGTGGTGGATCTGGTCAACATGAAGGCGTACACCTACGAGCTCGGCGGAAATGGCAAGGGCAAAGAAGGCGAGATTCCTGCCAACATGAAAGAGGCAGCGCAGGCAGCGCACGAGAGGCTTGTAGAACTCGTTGCCGAAGGCGACGATGCCCTAATGGAAGAATTCTTCGACAAAGGCACGATACCCGAAGAACATCTGGTTCCGGCGCTGCACAACGCCATTCGCGAAGACAAGATTTTCCCGGTGCTGTTCGCATCTGGTTTGGGGAATGTGAGCACTGATCGGCTAATGGACTTCATCGTCGAGTTCACTCCTGCGGCAACGGAGCACGAGTCGATTCGCGGCGAAGTCACTTCAGGAAATGGCGAGCCGCCTGCGCGGAAAGAGTCCGATACAGAGCCGACATCTTTATATGTATTCAAGACAGTCTCGGATCCATTTGCTGGGCGAATTTCTTACTTCAAAGTTTTTTCTGGCGTGCTGAAAAACGATGCAACGGTAACGAATTTTTCGCGCGGTTCACAGGAGAAGCTTGCGCATATTTCAGTTATGCAGGGAAAAACTGCGGTTCCGGTGAATGAACTGCATGCCGGTGACATCGGCGCGGTAGCCAAATTAAAAGACACGCTCACCGGCGACACTCTCGGAGACAAGTCCGCCCCGATTCAATATCCGCATGTGAAGCTGCCCGAACCGGCGATTACGTTTGCAATTGAGCCGAAGAGCCGAGCGGATGAAGACAAGCTCGGTCCGGGCATTCACAAAATGCTGGAAGAAGATGCGATGCTGCGCTTTTTCCGCGATTCGCAAACCAGAGAGTTTTTGATTGCGGGCACCGGTCAGCAACATATCGAAGTTGTGGTCGCGAAGCTGAAGAAGCGATACCACACTGAGGTCGTCCTGAAAGCGCCGAAGGTTCCCTATCGCGAAACCATTCGCGGACGGGCTGATGTGCAGGGCCGCCACAAGAAGCAAACCGGCGGCCACGGGCAGTATGGCGATTGCAAGATCAAGATGGAGCCGCTGCCGCGTGGATCAGAGTTCGAGTTTGTGAACGATATTTTTGGCGGCGCGATTCCCAAGAACTACATCCCGGCAATCGAGAAAGGCATTAAGGACGCGGCATCGCGCGGGTACCTGGCCGGGTTTCCCATGGTTGATTTCAAAGTCGTGCTCTACGA
Source organism: Acidobacteriota bacterium (assembly GCA_003224835.1). Taxonomy (GTDB): domain Bacteria; phylum Acidobacteriota; class Terriglobia; order Terriglobales; family Acidobacteriaceae; genus Gp1-AA145. Next base: position 6,853 of record QHZX01000302.1, read on the forward strand.
CGGCTCGTATCACGATGTGGATTCGAACGACATGTCATTTCAGATGGCGGGACGCATCGCGTTCAGGAAAGCCATGGAACAAGCTAAGCCGACAATTCTCGAGCCAGTGATGCACGTTGAGATCACCGTGCCGGACGAATTTGCCGGCTCGATTATGGGTGACTTGAACGCGCGCCGCGGACGCATCCAGGGCATGGACAATAAGGGCGGCAACACGGTGGTAAAGGCGGAAGTGCCGATGTCAGAAATGCTGACTTACGGGGTTGACCTCACCGCGATGACCCAGGGCCGCGGCAGTTTCAACATGGAAATGCACCACTACGATGTGGTGCCGGGGCAGCTGCAGGAAAAGATTATCGAGAAGGCGAAGGCGGCGAGAGGCGAGGTGAAGGAAGAGGAGGAGTGAGTACCGCGCCTTGAGTCTTATAATTAATCTGTATGCTTGGACATCTAAATGGACGAATCGTTCGAGACCGCCAAATTTGCAATGGCGAGGCTGTCTTCCAAGGGACGCGGGTCACGCTTCGCACGGTGTTAGCCAGTTTAGCCGAGGGCGACACGCCCGATAACATACTCGCTGCTTTCCCAAGCCTGACTCCCGAAGATATTCGAGCAGCAATCGCTTTCGCCGCGGCTTCCGCCGAAGAAGACTTGCCAATCCCGGCAATTCCTGATGTTCGATGAAAATCAAGCTGGACGAAAACCTCCCCGAAATTGTGGCAGAATTTCTTGAGAACCTCGGCCATAACGTTCACACTACCATCAACGAAGGTTTGAAAGGTAAAGATGATCGGGCGATCTGGGCAGCCGCACAGGCCGAAACCAGATTTTTGATCACTCAAGACCTCGATTTTTCTGATATAGGCCACTTTACTCCGGGAACACACGCTGGCATTCTTCTGGTTCGTCTTCACGCGCCAAGTCGTCGAAATCTGATCATGACGGTTGAAAACATTTTTCGGACTGAATCTGTCGAACAATTGACTGGCTGCTTTGTGGTTGCGACTGAACGCAAGACCCGGATCATCAGGCCTTAGATTGCAAGAGCCCTGTTCACGTTCAAAGTTGAGAGGCACCAGGGGCCCTATCGATCACAAAGCGTCGCTCAAACACGGCTCTCCAGGAGAGCACGAAATAAACACACCCCCTCGCCCTGTCGCAAACAGCGCGACTAGGCTGGGGCGATTGTTTATAGCGATAGGACTAATCACTGAATCAACCCGCCGTTGGGCTCCTCATCCGGCGGAATCACCACTGCCGCCGCCACACGGTCCCCGGCTTCCATGTGCAGCTGGCGGACACCTTGCGCCGATCGGCCGGATTCGCGGATGGTGCTCGAATCCAAGCGGATGATTTTTAACTTTACCGTTGCGCTCGGTGGTTTTGACGTTGATCACGCCTGAGCCGCCGCGTCCCTGCAAGCGATATTCATCCGCGGGGGTGCGCTTTCCATATCCATTTTCGGTGATCGAAAGAATCAGCGACCCTTTAATCGGAATCGTCGCGTCGGTAGCGGTAGCTTCCGGCACTCCGGCTGCGGCTTTGGCCTTTTCAAGTTCGGCTTCGGCTTTCTTCGGATCTTTCGGGGTCGTCGCCATGCCGACGATGTAGTCCTTCTCGTCGAGCTTCATTCCGCGCACGCCATAAGCCGGACGGCCCATGTCGCGAACGTCAGCCTCGTCGAACCGGATGGCCTGGCCATCGTGCGAGGCCAGGAAGATAATCTGGCTGCCGTCGGTGAGCGTGGTGCCGACCAGCTCGTCCCCCTTGTCGATGCCGATGGCGATGATCCCGCGCGACATCACATTGCAGAAATCTTTCAGCGGCGTTTTTTTCACGGTGCCGTTACGGGTGGCGAAGAAAATGTAGCGGCCCTCTTCTTCCAGATTGCGGACGGCGAGCATGTTGCGCACGGTTTCGCCCGGCTGCAGCGACACCAGATTGCCGACGTGCTTGCCCTTGCCGGCTGCTGCCACGTCGGGAATTTCATACACCTTGAGCCAGTACACGCGGCCGGTGTTGGTGAAGATAAGAATGTAGGCGTGGGTCGACGCTATGAACAGATGCTCGACGAAATCCTCGTCCCGCGTTTTCATGCCGGTGCGGCCCGTGCCTCCGCGACGCTGCTGGCGATACGTGGATATAGGCGTGCGTTTGAGATACCCAGTGTGACTGACCGTGACCGCAACTTGCTCGTCAGCGATCAGGTCTTCGAGTTGGATTTCAGCGGCTTCGTCTTCGATCACCGTGCGACGCTCGTCGCCGTAGAGCTTCTTGATTTCCTCCAGCTCGGTGACGATGACCTTGCGCAGCTTTTTCTCCGAGCCGAGAATAGATTCGAATTCGGTGATGTTCTCGCGCGTGGTGCCGAGCTCTTTATTGATTTCGTCGATTGAAAGCCGAGTTAAACGGTGCAGTTGCAGTTCGAGAATTGCGTCGGCCTGGATCGAAGTAAACGGCTTCTCGGCTGGAAGCTTGGGAGCGCGACCGGTGGTGTTGATCTCGATCTTCTTGCCACCGAAGTACATCACCAAATTTTCGCGGGCGTCGGCGCGATTGGCGCTGCCGCGAATGATCGCGATCACGT